>CALCIC010000157.1 GCA_937907405.1 uncultured Isosphaeraceae bacterium
GGCCCTGCTGTTCTCCTTGTCGCTCTCCCTGCTGGCCCTGCTGTTCTCCTTGCTGGCCCTGCTGTCCTTGCTGTCCTTGTCGTTCTCCCTGCTGAGCTTGTTGACCTTGTCGCCCCTGCTGCCGGCGGTCGACGCCTGTGGCCTGGTCGATCTCGCGGTCGAGTTGCTCGCCGAGGTCTTTCACTTCGGCCTGGGCGAGCCGGAGGGCGGCGGCGTCGTCGCCGAGGACGCTGCGAGCGGCCTTGTCGACGCCTTCGCGCACCTGCTTGATCCCCTCGCCGGCGCGTTGGGACGATCGGACGGCTTCCTCGGGGATGCCGAACTCGGCGAGCTGCTCGGTTTCCTTGAGCGCCTTGGGGATCGCCTGCTCGTCGGCCTTGCGGGCGGCGTCGAACAGGTTCCTGGCGAGCAGAGGCTCGGTCTCCTCGGCGTCTTCGACGGTTCGCTTCATCTGATCGACCAGCTTGTCGAGGTCTTCTCGCTGGCGTTCGAGCCCCTTCGTGAGCGCCTGGCGGTCGGCGGGATCGCGGAGCGTGCGCTCGGCGCGGTCCTTCCAGGCTTCGAGCTGCTCGGTGGTTTTGTCCTGGGCCTCGTCGAGCTGCTTCGCTTGCCGCCGCATGTCGGTCAGCTCCTCGGTGAACTGGTTCGACGACTGCTTGCGGAGGTCCTCGCGGACCTCTTCGAGTTTCCGACCGGCGCGCGAGCCTTCGGTCAGGGCCTGCGAGAGCCGGCCTTCCTCCAGGGCCTCGGACGCCTGGCGGACGTGCTCGCGGCCCTGCTCGACCTGCTCGCGAGCCTCGGCCATCCGGTCCCGGTTCTGCTCGTTCTCCATCCGTTCCTGAAGCTCGTCGGCGTCGCGGAGGATCTGCTGCTGCTGCTCGCGGAGCCGCTTGAGCTGGCGCTCGATCTCCTTCTTGGCGGGCTCGTCCTTGGCCGCTTCCAGGGCCGATTGCAACTCCTTGACGCGGTCGTTGAGGTCGGCCTGGCGCTGGGCCAGTTCGCGGAGCCGGCTGACGACCTGGCGGGTCTCGCGCTGCTCTTGCTCCTTCTGCGTCTCCGCTTCCTTCCTGGCCCGGCTCTGCTCCTCGAATCGATTTTCGTCGTTCTTCAGTTCAAGCTGGTTGAGCTGCCGTTGCGACGGCGACGCGCCCGCCTGGCCGCCGCGCTGCTGCCTTTGCCTGGAATTGTTGCGGACGACCTCGAACTCGCGGGCGCGAAGCTTGAGCAAGGCTTGATAGGCCGCCTGCTCGGACGCGAGGGCCGGTCTCAGGGAGGTCGGCGTATTGTCGGCGACGGCCTCGCCCAGCAGCCGGGCGGCCTCGTTCATGGCGTCGACGGCCTTCGTCAAATTCGCCTTCGACGTCGCGTCCTCGAGTTTCTCGCCGAGGGCGTTCGCCTGTTCGACGGCCGCTCTTTGCGACTCCTCAAGCGTCCTGGCGTCGTCGACCAGCTTGTCGGTCGGCGTCGCGCCGGTCTCGCGGCGGACGACCTTCCAGGTGCCGCTGACGATCTGCTTCTGCAGCTCGGCGAGTTGCTCGGCCTGCTGACCGTTGCCCCCTTGCTGTTGCTGTTGCTCTTGCTCCCGCGACGCGCTGGCCGATTGCTCGCCCTGGCGGAAGATCTCCTCGAAGTGTCGGACCTCGGCGAAGTACATGTCTCCCTCGACCCGCCGAGGCTGGCCGTCGGGCCCCACGTCCTCGGCCCAGAGGAAGTAGGTCACAAGCTGATCAGGGGCGGCCTGGAGCGCCTCGAAATCGATGAGGTGCTCGAGCGACGACTTTTTAACCGACCTGGCGTCGGCGTTCGCGACGACGACGTCCTGGGGTTCCTGGCCGCCGAGGGTGAAGTTGAGCCCCTGCCGGACCACGCCGAAATCGTCGGCGATCTCGGCTTTGAGCTGAAGCTCCTCGACGGGCGAGACCCGGACGTCGCGGCCGGGCAGCTTCAAGGCGATCGTCGGCGGACGGTTCCTGGTGACGTTGACGGCGATCTCGGCCGACAGCTTGTTCCGCCGGCCGTCGCGGTCGACGAGCCGGACCTTGTAGCGGTGCGAGTCGGCGAGCTTGAACGAAGCCCGGTAGGCGGGCGACGCGTCCTCGGCCGTCGTCAGCGCGGTCTCCGCGCCCTGCTCGTCGACGAGCAGGGCCGAGGCGACTTCCTTGTTGAGCCGGAACAGCAACGACAGGTCGGTCCCCTCGACGGCAGTGACGTGGCGGACGTCCTCGATCGTCTTGGGTTCCAGCGAGGTGTAGCTCGGGTAGGCGAGCTTGGCGTCGGTCCGCGTCAACTCGGGATTCTCGAATACGTGAATCCGGTACGACCGGGTTTTCTCCGCGCCGTATTCGACGTGGTACGACAGGTCGGCGTCGACCGATTGGACCCGGCCGGCGAAGGTTGGGTCGTCCAGGCTTCGGATCATCGCGCGGGGCGCCGAGTTCGCGGGGGCGTCGTCGATCACCAGCTTCGCCTCGGGGGGGACCGCGCCGCCGAACCGGGCGACGACCAGCAGCGAAGTCCCACGCTCGATCTCAGCGTCGCCGGGAAGGACCTGGACCTCGGCGGGCGCGATCCGGGCGACGGCCGGCGCGCCGGGAGCCCGCTCCTGGCGGCCCCGGACGACCAGCGCCCCGAACGCGGCGGCCAACGCGCAAACCGCCGCCGCGTGGGCGAACCGCGCGCCGGCGACGCGCTGTTGCGGAATCACCGACTCCGCCCAGTCGTGCGATCGGCCGTGTTCAAGAGCCCGATCGATCACAGCCTGCTGCAAGAAACCCCGGCGCTCCGAGGGAGCCGCCTTCAGCTCTCCCTCGACGGCGGTCAGCAGGCCGGCGTTCAGGTCGGGTTGGTTCGCTTCGATCCGCCGGGCGACGTCGAGCGGGTCGCGCGCCGACCGGATCGCGAAGGCGGCGCAGACGAGGCCCGACAGCCCCGCGAGCGCGGCCAGTTCGACGGCGAGGGCGATGGGTTGCGGCCCCAGCGCGGTCAGCACGGCGGCGAGCACCCCCCAGACCAGCCAGCAGGCGGCCAGTCCGCTCCAGAGCCGCGCGCGTCGGATTCGGCTCGCGACCCGGTCCAGGGCCGTTCTCAGTTCGACGTTCATCACGCGGTCGCCCCTTCTTGAACGGGGCGGGTGCGGCCGAGCCGCCCCGCCAACCAGGTTTCGACGGTCAACACCGCGATCGCCAGCAGGATCACCGGCCGCCAGAGCTTCTGGCGCCCCTCCAGCTCGGCGTTCCTCATCTGACGCACCGACTCGCGGTCGGCGGCGACGCGCGGCCCTCGCGCCAGCCGGCAGCCGAACTGCTCCAGGGTCTCGACGGCCAGCGGGGCCGTTCTGCTCTCCATCGGGTCGAGGTTCACCGCGACCGGCCGAGGCCCCTCCTTCAGATCGATCGTATAAACCCCCGGCGCGTCCGTCTCGCCGAACGTCGTCGCTCCGGGCGCCAGCTTGACGATCGTCGCGTCCGGCTTGTGGACGGCCGTCGCCCCCGCGGGCAACGTCAACGGCTCACGCACCAGAACGCTCGTCAACGTCTCCGGCCCCGTGTTCGGGCCGTCGAGCAACGCCCACGTCAAGGGCGCGAACTTGGACGACCGCGCGAGCTGGCCGTCGGCCGGGGTCCAGCCGCTGAGGAACACGATGAGCCGCCCCTTGCCCATCGGCTTCTCGATCACCGCCGGGTCGCGGTTCTCGAATCGAGCGATCACGCGGGCGGAGTCCAGCGCGTTCGTCGCCAGCTTCCGGTACTTCCAGAACCGGATCTTCGTGAAGTCGTTGAACTGCGGCCCCGCGAACGGCGCGAACAGCGGATGGTCGAAGGCGATCTCGCCGAGCATCACGTCTCCCCGAACCGCCGCGTCCTGGACGTCGATCACCGGCGCGGCGACAGTGCCTTCGATCACCCTGTCCCGCGCACCGTTGAGGCGCGCGAGGGTTCCCGACGTCCGGGCCGCGGCGACGACCAGCACCGTCCCCCCGTCGTCGGCGAACTTCGAGAGGACCGCGGCGTTCACGGCGTCGGTCTCGGCCCCGAGGACGACGAGGGCCGGGGGGTGTTCCGCATCGATCGTCAACGGCTCGGTCGGCGCGCGGGCCTCGACCTTCACGGTGCGGCGCGGCGAAGCCTCGAACGCCCTCACGAGATAATAGAGCAGGCCGTCGGGGTCGTCGGGCGCGTCGCCGCCGAGGAACAGGACCGTGGCCGCCTCCTCGGATCTCGTCGCGAGGTAAAGTGTGTTGTCGAAGTCGCGCGTGTCTCCTTCCAGACGCAGCGACCGCCCCCGCGAGCCGCCCGGGGGCCGAGGCGCGCGGACGACCCGACTCTCGCCGGGGGGGACGTACACCGGGATCGGCGCGCCTCTGGCGTCGTCGTCCCAGTTCAGGGTGAACGACTCGCGTTTGGAGTCGGGATCGTTGGAGACCCGGATGCGGAGGGCGTCGGACTTGTCCGCGCCCGATTCGCCGGGACCGGCCTCGGCGTCGGCCGGCGGCAGCCCTTCGATGCTGGCGTTGGAGCCGTCGTCGGCGACCGCCCGGACGTCGAGTTCCACGTCGGCGGGCCACTCGAAGTCGCCGAGGGCCTCCAGCCGGCCTCCTTGCTGCATGTCGCTGACGAGAACGATCCGCCGCGGGGTCCGGGACGATTCGCGGGCCTTGTCGCCGACGTTCTCGATCGCGCCCGAGGCGTCGATGAGCGCCTGCCCCAGGTGGGTCGCGTCCCAGGTCGGCGACAGCCCTTCCACGAGCGCCGTCGCCACCGCGCGGCGGCGCGACGGATCAAGGTTCACCGACTCTTCGAAACCGAGCAACGTCCGCGTCGAGGCGTCGAACGCGAGGACCGCCAGTTGATCCTCGGGGCGGGCCGAGGCGATCACGTCGAGCGCCTTGGCCTTCGCCTTGGTCCAAAGGTCGCCGCGCTTCATGCTGGCGCTGACGTCGAGCAAGAGCACGATCCGGGTCCGTTCCACGGCGCCGAGGTTGACGGCGGCCGGTTCGCGGAGGAACGGCCGGGCGAAGGCCGCCGCCAGCAGCGCGAGGGCCAGGGCCCGCAACAACAGCAGCGGCCAGTTCTCCAGTCGGCTCCGGCGCGTCAGCCGGGGGGGCGAGGGCGTCAGGAAGATCAGCGAGCTGAACGGCGTCTCCCCCTTCGTCGTCCGCCGGATCAGGTGGAAGATCAGCGGAGCCGCGATCGTCAGGGCGCCCAGGATGTAGAGCGGGGTCAGAAAGCTCATCGACCGGCCCCCCCCCCGATCCCGGCGCGCCGGCCGGGGCCGTCCGAGCGCCGCATCCGGGCCTTGAGCACGTCGAACAGAACCAGCTCAAGCGGCGAGTCGGTCGTGATCGGCTGGAAGACGAAGCCCAGATCGGTGCAGATCCGCTCGACCTCGGCGGCGTGCGCCGCGAACCGTTCGAGATACCCGGCGCGGGCCGCGTTGGGATCGACGTACAGCTCGCGGCCGGTCTCGACGTCCTGGAACATGGCCGGCGCGTCGAAGTTGAACCCGACCTCGGCCGGATCGAGGACGCGGAGGACGATCACCTCGTGCCCTCGGGAATGGAGCCGGGCCAGCGGCGACCGGAGCGCGGCGGCGGGGGCGAGCAGGTCGGAGATCAGGATGACCAGTCCTCGCTTGTTCACGGTCGCCGCGATCTGGTCGAGCGGGCCGGCGAGGTTGGTCGCGCGCCCCTGAGGCTCGCGGTCGAGCATTCCCATCAGCCGGCGGAGGTGGCCGGGGCGGTACCGGGGGGGGAGGTAGTCGGTGATCTCGTCCTCGAACGCGACCAGGCCGACGGCGTCGCGCTGAAGCGTGAGGAAATAGGCGATCGTCGCCGCCGCGGTCCGCGCGTACTCGCTCTTGCTGTACGCGACCGACTTGTAGCTCATCGACCGGCTGGCGTCGACCACCAGATGGCAGCGGAGGTTCGTCTCGTCCTCGAACCGCTTGACGTAGTAGCGGTCCGACCGCGCGAACAGCCGCCAGTCGAGGTAGCGCGGGTCGTCGCCGGGGGTGTACTGGCGGTACTCGCTGAACTCGACGGAGAAGCCGTGGTAGGGGCTGCGGTGGATGCCCTTGATGAACCCCTCGACGGCCGCCCTGGCGCGGAGTTGCAGGCTCTTGATCCGGAACAGCGACTGCGGGTCGATGAGCGATCCGGGCCGCGACGCGGGGTCGCGGGGGGAGGAGGCCGGTTGTCGCGGTCGACCGAGGGAAGTCATCGTGCGATCGGCTCCTTGACGTGTTCCAGCAAGCGGTCGATCACCGAGTCGACGGTCACGCCGTCGGCCTCGGCCCGATACCCCAGCAAGACGCGGTGCCGCATCGTGGGATGCGCCAGCGCCCGGACGTCCTCGATCGAGGCGTGGAATCGGCCGGCGAGCAGCGCGCGCGCCTTCGCCCCCAGCACCAACGACTGAGCCGCGCGCAAGCCCGCCCCCCAACTCACCCAGTCGGCCACGAAGCTGGGCGCGTCGGGGCCGGGACGGCTGGCGGCGGCCAGGCGGACGGCGTAGCGGACGAGGTCCTCGGCGATCGGCACCTTGCGGACGACCTCGTGGAAATCGAGCACGTCGCGGCCGGTGAACAGCGGCTCGATCTTCTCGGTCCGGCGCGAGGTCGTCTGCTGGACGACGGCCACCTCGTCGTCCTCGGCCAGGTAGTCGACCACGACGTTGAACAGGAACCGATCGAGCTGGGCCTCGGGGAGCGGGTAGGTCCCTTCCATCTCGATCGGGTTCTGGGTCGCCAGCACGAAGAACGGCTCTTCCAACGGATACCGCGCGCCGGCGGCCGTCACCTGGTGCTCTTGCATGGCTTCAAGCAGCGCGGCCTGGGTCTTGGGAGGGGTCCGGTTGATCTCGTCGGCGAGGATCACGTTGGCGAAGATCGGCCCCTTGACGAA
>CALCIC010000158.1 GCA_937907405.1 uncultured Isosphaeraceae bacterium
GCGCAGTGTTGCATGAGCTTCGGCGTGGCCTTGTTGACGCTCATGACGAAATGGAAGTCCTGCATCGAGACCTTGCCGGCGCCCATGCCGCCGCGGTGCGCGGCGTCGCCCACGTTGGTCTCCCCCCAACTCCAGGACTGGACGTCGATCTCGTTCTTGTGCTTGCTGTCTTGGGATTCGCCGTCGACGCCGTCGATCTTCAGAAAGTAATCCACTGCCATTGGTCGCTCCTTGCTGGAATTAGCCTCGCGCCGGGGGACCGCCGTCCGCCGGTCGAACTTGCCTCAAAAACACGAAATGGTCCGCGAATTCAGGCCGGCGAGCCCCGAAGGCCGGGGCGTCGTCGGCGCGGCGTCAACTTGAGGCCCCGGCCGGCAGCTCGGAGACCAACCTCAGCGACACCGTCAGCTCGTCGAGTTGGTAGTGAGGCCGGAGATAGGCCACGGCCCGGTAGCAGCCGGGCCGGCTGGGGTCGTCCTCGACGTCGATCCGAGCGTCGAAGAGCGGCTTCTCGCGCTTGGTGTTCTCGGACGCCGTCTCGTCGTTCGAGACGTAGTTGTTGATCCACCGGTTCAGCCACATCTCGCAGTCCTTGCGGCTCATGAACGAGCCGATCTTGTCGCGCGCGATCGACTTGAGGTAGTGCGCGAACCGGGACGTCATGAGGATGTAAGGGAGCTGGGTGGAGAGCCGGGCGTTGGCCGTGGCCTCGTCGGTGTCGTATTCGAACGGCTTCTGGCAGGACTGAGCCGAGAAGAACGCCGCGTAGTCGGTGTTCTTGCAATGGGTCAGGGCGATGAAGCCCAGGTCGGCCATCTCCTTCTCGCGCCGCTCGGTCACGATCACCTCGGTGGGGCACTTGGCGGCGATCTCGCCGTCGTCGGTGTTGAACGTGTGGACCGGAAGGTCCCGCACCAGGCCGCCGTTCTCGACCCCTCGAATCCAGGCGCACCAGCCGTACTTGGCGAAGGCGTCGGTCAGTTTGGTGCCCATCGCGTAGGCCGCGTTGCTCCACAGGTAGTTCTTGTGAGTCCGGCCGTCGACCTCCTCCTCGAAGTTGAAGGAATCGACGGGGACGGTCTCCTGACCGTAGGGCAGTCGCATCAGCGTGTGCGGCAGGCAAAGTCCGACGTACCGCGAATCCTCGCTCTCGCGGAACGACTTCCACTTGTCGTACTCGCGGGACCGAAAGATCTCGGACAGGTCGCGCGGCTGGGGCAGCTCTTCAAAGCTGTCCCAACCGAACATCTCCGGCGCGGCGGCCGAGATGAACGGCGCGTGGGACGCCGCCGCCACCTGCGAGACCCGCTTGAGCAAGGCCAGGTCCTGGGGATGCTTGCCGAACTCGAAGTCGCCGATCAACGCGCCGTAGGGAGTCCCGCCGAACACGTCGTATTCCGACGAATAGATCTTCTTGAACAACGCGCTCTGGTCGAACTCCTTCGACCGCTCGAGGTCGCGGAGCAACTCCTTCTTGGACGTGTTGAGCACGCGGAGCTGGAGCATCGTGCTGGTCTCGGACTCCATGACCAGGTAGTTGAGCCCCCGCCACGAGCCCTCGAGCTTCTGGAAATCGGGCTCGTGCATGATCGCGTTGAGCTGGGCGCTCAGCAACTCGTCGATCTCGGCGATCCGCTCGTTGAGCATCCGCTCGATGTCCGGCGAGACCTTCATCTCGCCGGCCATGATGTCCTCGACGAGCTGTCCCACCAGGTCGGAATGGTACTTCCGCAGCTCTGGCTCGGCGTCGCGGACGCGGTTGACCTTGAGGATCTCGTCGAGCAGGCTCTCGCCGGTTTGGGGCTCGGCGCTCGCGGACTGGGCCGCGGGCTGCGAGCCGCTGGGATCGTGGGCGGTGCTCATGATTCCGTCTCCTCCGTGCTGGTCGCCTGTTCGGGAGCCCGTTCATCAAGGCGCCCGGTCTCTCGCCCCAACCGCTTGAGCTGATCGGCGTCGTTGATGATCCGCTGGAGCAAGGTGTCCAGCCGATCGTTGGTGACGATCTTCGACTTCAACTCGGCGAGCCGCTGCCGCACCTCGAGCAGCCGCCGCATCGGCTCGACCTGGTTGACGACGTTCGTCGGCTCGAAGTCCTCGATCGACCGAAACTTGAGCTCGACCCCGATCTTCGAGCCGTCGTCCTCGAGCTTGTTGTCGACCCGCAGCGCCAGCCGCGGCTTGACCCCGTTCATCACCTTGTCGAAGTTGTCCCGGTTGATCTCGACGAACTTGCGCTTCTCGTCCTTGAGGTCCGGGAGCGGCTCGGCGTCCGGATCGGGGTGGCCGGAGAGGTCGGCCAGAACCCCCATGACGAACGGAAGCTCCTTCTTCACCTCGGCGCCGCCGACCTGAACGTCGTACGTGATCTGAACTCGCGGCGGGCGAACCCGATCGAGTTTGTGCTGGAGGCTCTCATCGCGCGGCATGGCATCCGTCCTCGGTTGCTTGAGATCGGCCGACGCCGATCCGTCAGGACCTATCAGTCATGGGCCGACGTATGCGTCGCGAACGGGTCGCGAGGCCGCGCGTTTTGAGGCGCGACGATCGACGAAGCATTCGCGGGGGTCTCACATAAGACCACGAAACCACAGGACTGCCTGAGAACACAGGGCCAGGTCGCAGACCGACTCGGCGACCCATCCAGCCATCATTTGAAATCGTGCTCGCCGGTGATGCAACAAAAAACCGCTCGGACGTTGAAGCTGGACGGAATCGACGAGAATCCATCCCTCCGAAGCGGCCCTACGGACTGATCGCGCCTCAAGTCCTGAGACGAAACAAGAAAGCCGTTCCAGCTCCCAGCCCGCCGACTCGATCTCTCGTCCCCTTCGCCATTGATTCGGGCCGAAGGATCGTTTGTGACGTGAATTTCCGGCCGACGT
>CALCIC010000159.1 GCA_937907405.1 uncultured Isosphaeraceae bacterium
GTTCTTCACGAAGATGTACAGCGGACGCGACAGCGGCGCGTACGACTTGTCGGCGATGGTTTCCGGGTTCGGCTCGACCGGCTTGGCGTCGGGCCCGTCCTGAACCGCCAGCGCGGCGAGCCGCTCGCGGTTGGACGCGTAGTACGCGAAGCCGAAGTAGCCCAGCCCGTCGGGGTCGTTGGCGACGCCGTTGACCAGGGTGTTGTCGTCCGAGCTCTGCTGCACCCCGTCGCGCTGGTGCGCCCCCTTGCCGAGGATCGCCTCGACGAAGAACTCGTAGGTGCCCGAGTCGTTGTCGGGCGAGTAGAGCACGATCTTCCGGTCGGGCCACGACGGATCAAGGTCCTTCCACGTCTTGACCGTCGACCCGGCGCTCCACAGCGTCTTGAGCTGGTCGACCGTCAGCGACTTGGCGAACGTGTTCTTGGAATTGACCGCCAGCGTGATCCCGTCGTAGCCGACGAGGAACCGGGTCCACTCGATCCCCTGGCTCCAGGCCTTCTCCTTCTCGTCGGGCTTGGCGTCGCGCGAGGCGTCGATGACGTCGACCTCCCCCTGGAGGTAGCGGCCGAAGCCCCCCCCCGTGCCGTGGTTGTCGACGACCACCGTGACGTCGGGATCGATCGCCGCGAAGCCTTCTTGCGCGGCCTTGCTGATCCGGAACACCGTGCTCGACCCGTCGATGATGATCGCCGCCGACGGCGAGAGGTCGTCGCCGCCCCCCCCGCCGCATCCGCCGGCGACCGCGCACGCCAAACCCAGCCCGACGATCGAGAGCGTCTTTCGATGAAACCGCATGAACGGAAGTCCTCGCGCCAATGGTGATCCCAGACGGGGCCGGCCGGGGCGTTCCAGTGAACGGAACCCGAATCGTACACGCCGTCGCTCCCCAATGGTAAGCTTTCATCGTGAAGATTGCGTGAAGGTCTCGCGGGGGTTCGCGGTTTCCACGGTCTCATGCGGGAGCGCTGGTCGCTTGTCGTACACTTAGAGATGGACGGTTTTCGGAAACCTCGCCGGCCCCTCATGGTTTGGATGTGTCTTCCCATGATCGTGGTGAATGATCGCGTGACGCTCGACGACGCCGAGCTGGATTTCGAGTTCATCCGGGCGGGCGGCCCTGGCGGCCAGAACGTCAACAAGGTGTCGACGGCCGTCCGGCTGCGGTTCGACCTCAAGGGGTCGCCGTCGTTGCCCGAGGACGTCCGCCGCCGGCTGATCGCCGCGGCCGGGCGGAAGCTGGGCGCCGACGGGTTTTTGACGATCCACGCCCGCGCCAAGCGGACCCAGGAGGCCAACCGCCGCGAGGCCGTCGACCGCCTGGTCGAGATGATCGCCAAGGCCAGCGTCCGGCCGACGATCCGGCGGCCCTCCAAGCCCACGCTGGGCTCCCAGAAACGCCGGCTCGAATCCAAACGCAAGCACAGCGAGACCAAGGCCCGACGCCGCGCCAACGAGCCGCCCGAGGGCTGATCGACGATCGAACCACGGCTCAGCCCGCCGTCTTCAGCGGCTCCGGGCGTGCGGAAACCCGCGGAGCCGAGATCGCGGCGGCGGCCTTGCGTCCAAGCCGGCGCCAGACGATCAGGCCGAACGTCAAGAGCCCCACGTTGATGAGCTGCGAGATCGTGATCCCCGCGAAGAGCCCCGGGTCGTCCCCCCGGAGGACTTCCACCGGCCATCGGCTGATCGGGTAGGCGATCATCAAGAGCGCCATCATCTCGCCCGTCCGGCGGCGGAACGGGACGTACGCCAGCAGCCCGATCAGCAGCGCCAGGCCGGCGAACGAGGCGTAAAGCTGGGTCGGATGCACAGGGAGCGACCAGGGGGCGGCGGGATCGAGCAGCCCCTGATCGACGTGCGCGGTCCAGGCGTGCGATCCGGCGGGGAACCGGACCCCCCAGGGGAGTCGCGTGATCGCGCCGTGGCAGCAGCCGTTGAGGTGGCAGCCGAACCGCCCGAAGAACACTCCCACCGCGAGCGCCGGGGCCACGGCGTCGGCCATCCGCAAGAACGGGAACGGACGGCGACGCCAGTAGATGAGCGTCCCGGTCAGGCCGCCGATGATGCAGCCGTAGAAGACGTTGCCCCCCTCCCAGCTTCGGAACAGGTCGAGGGGGGACTGGATCAGGTCGGGCCGGCTGGCGACGAACAAGGCCCGCGCGCCGACCACGCCGCCGAGGAACAGCCAGGTTGCAAGCTCGTACACGGCGTCGGCGTCCAGGCCCTCGCGACGGGCCCTCCAGACGGCGATCGCCAGGGCCGACGCGCAGCCGAAAAGCATCATCAGCCCGTAACCGTGGACTTTAAGCCCCAGAACGGGGATCTCGAACAAGATCGGATGCATGGCCGAATCCTTTCCGGCGGGGGCGCTCGCCCCGTCCTTGAGGGTCGCGCGGTCGCGCCGAGGATGCCACCGCGCGCCGGAACCGGCAAGGGCAAACCGACCCGCGCGAGGGAATTCGGACGCAATCGGATTTCGAGCCTCGGTCATCTCCGTCTGGCCAGGGCGGGTCGTATCGATTAGGGTTAAGGCTCCTCTCGCGACGACGACGGCGGCGATTCGGCGGCAGG
Source organism: uncultured Isosphaeraceae bacterium (assembly GCA_937907405.1). Classification (GTDB taxonomy): domain Bacteria; phylum Planctomycetota; class Planctomycetia; order Isosphaerales; family Isosphaeraceae; genus Paludisphaera. The sequence continues at coordinate 2,575 of CALCIC010000159.1, forward strand.
ATTCGGTCTGGTGGGTGCGTGGACCCGGCGCGACGGGTCCGGGACGACCGTGGAGCCTGGTTGAGGGATTTGACCGGTGTCCTATCGCAGCTTCAAGCACCTGCTCGGCGAAACCAGCCTGGAACGGAAGTGCCGGTTCATCTTCGGGCTCGGCATCTTCCTGCTGGTCACGGTCAGCTTCACGCTCTACGGGCTCAAGACCGAGCAACTGGTCAAGAACCAGACCACCCAGACGGCGCGGATGTTCGTCAACCCGACGCTCAAGGACATCCACTACAAGAAGCTGGGGAACGAGAACTTCGGCTCGAT
>CALCIC010000160.1 GCA_937907405.1 uncultured Isosphaeraceae bacterium
ACGAGCCGACCCGGACCGATCGCGTCTCCGGACGCGCCTGCTCAAGGGGAAACGACCAGGCCGGTGGTCCGAAAACGAGGTCGCGGTCGACCGCCGAGGCTCCCCAAACCGCCGGAGCGAGGCGCGAACGCGCCGATCCGGCCGACGGACCCTCGGCGAAAGTCCGAGCCGAGGAACAGCTCGAAATCGGGACGTCGGTCCATCGCCTTGATCGTCGTGGGCGCATCGTGATCCAAGCTGGAGACCGCCGCGTTCGCGTCGCGATCAGCGGACCGAGCAGGGCGAAGCAAAAGGAGAGACGACTGGGGGACGCCCGGGGCGGACGACGATTCGAATCGAATCGAATCGACGTCGCCCGCGTCCCCGCGAAACGAAGCGGGCGAGGGGGCTTGGGCCTCCCGAGAGTCGAGACGCCGAGGGCCTCCCTCGCTTTGCTTCCGCGCTTCCGTTCGACGAACCGGGCCGAGCCGGGCGTCGTCGGGACGGCCCGGCGGCCGTTGGGAGCGGAGTCGCTCCGGATTACTTGATCTTGACCGTGGCGCCGGCTTCCTCGAGCTCTTTCTTGAGCTTCTCGGCGTCCTCCTTGGACTGGCCGGTCTTGACGTCCTTGGGGGCCGCCTCGACGAGGTCCTTGGCTTCCTTCAGGCCGAGGCCGGTGGCGGCCCGGACGATCTTGATGATGTTGATCTTGTTGGGGCCGACGGCCTCGAGGCTGACGTCGAAGTCGGTCTTCTCGGCGACGGCCTCGGCCGGGCCGGCGGCGGCGACCGGAGCGGCGGCCACGGCGGCGGCGGCCGGCTTGATCCCGTGGACCACCTCGAGGTAGTCGCCCAGGGCCTTGGCCTCGAGAACGGTCAGGCTGACGATCGACTCGCCGAGGGTCTTGATGTTGTCGGCGAACGAGGGGGCTTCAGCGGTGGACATGGCGGAACGGATCCTTTCTTGCTCGATCGTGGAAAACGCGGCTCGGGCGGCGGCGTGCGTCGGGGACGCACCCGGACAAATTGGAATGAAAGCGCGGACTGAGGGGACGGAGGTCGAAGCCCGAGGGGGCTCAGGCTTCCGGTTCGGCCGTCGCCTCGGGGGCCTCGGCCGCCTCGCCGGCGGCGGCGGCGCCCTCGGAAATCGTTTGAAGCTGGCTCGCCAGGCTGCCGATCGGGGCGTTGGCCAGGGCGATCACCCGCTGCGCGGGGGCGAGGGCCATGGCGGCGACGCGGCCGATCAACTCCTCGCGGCTGGGGAGCTTGGTGATGTCCTCGACCTGGTCGGGACCGATCACCACGCCGTCGACGGCGCCCCCCTTGATCGCGGGTTTCTTGAGCTTCTTGACCTGGCCGGAGATCTCCTTGGCCAGCTCGGCGACTCCCGCCCCTCCCCAGACCAGGACCGAGGGCCCCTCCAGGTATCGCGAGAGCCCCTCGACGCCGATCTCGGTGAAGATCCGCCGCGCCAGGGTGTTCTTGAGCGTCCGGACGCGGATCGACTTCTTCCGCAGGTCGGTGCGGAACTGGTGCTCGCTGACGGCGTCCAGCCCCTTGAAGTCGAGGATCAGCATCGACCGGCTGTCGGCCAGGTCCGTCCGGAGCTGATCCATCATCATTTCTTTTACGTATTTACTCATGACTTGGACCGTGGTTTCCGATTCGACGTAGTTCGGGTGGTATCGACCCCGGGCGGGCGCGACGGGGGCCGGCTCACGCGGAAACCCGGACGCCGGGGCTCATGGTGGCCGAGATGGTGACCGACTGGATGTACGTCCCCTTCGAGGCGGCCGGCTTGAGCGTCCGCAGGAAGGCGAGGAACGCGTTGATGTTCTCGACGAGCTGATCTTCGGTGAAGTTGATCTTGCCGACGGGAACCGCGACGTTGCCCCCCTTGTCGTTGCGGAACTCGATCTTGCCCGCCTTGAACTCCGCGACCGCCGCGGCGATGTCGGTCGTCACGGTCCCCGACCGGGGGGACGGCATCAGGCCGCGCGGGCCGAGCACGCGGCCCAGGGGGCCGACGACCCCCATCATGTCGGGCGTGGCCAGGGCGACGTCGAAGTCCATCACCCCCCCCTTGATCTTCTGCGCCAGGTCGTCCGCCCCCACGACGTCGGCGCCGGCGTTCCGCGCCTTCTCGGCGTTGTCCCCCTGGGCGAAGACCGCCACCCGGACGTTCTTGCCGATGCCGTGCGGCAGCGCCACCGCCCCGCGGACGTTCTGGTCGCTCTGCCGGGGGTCGATCCCGAGATGGGTCGAGACCTCGACCGTCTGGTTGAATTTCGTCGTGTTGAACCCCTTGAGGATCTTCACGGCGTCGGGCAGCGGCACCGGCGCCGGAAACTTCTCCTTGGAAGCCAACGCGCGGTAGCGCTTCGAATGAAATGCCAAAGTCCTCACCCCTTTCGCCCTTCATCAGGGCTGCCGCCTGTTCTGGAAGTCGTCGGGCCGCGGGCGGGCGGTCGCGCCTGGCGTCGGCCGGTGGTCTCGTCGTTCTGTTTCGCTGGGACCGTCTCGGATCAACCCTTGACTTCGACGCCCATGCTGCGGGCCGTCCCGGCGATCACGCGGCAGGCGTGGTCGAGGTCGCGGGAGTTCATGTCGGCGAACTTGGTCTCGGCGATCTTCCGGACCTGCTCCGCGGTCACCGTGCCGACCTTCGTCTTGTTGGGGACGGCGGACCCGGAGGCGATCCCGGCGGCCTGCTTCAGGAGCACGGCGGCCGGCGGGCTCTTGGTGATGAATTCGAACGTCCGGTCCGAATAAATCGTGATCTCGATGGGGATCGTGGTCCCCTTCATGTCCTTGGTCCGTTCGTTGAACTGCATCACGAACTGACCGATGTTCACGCCGTGTTGACCGAGCGCGGGCCCGACCGGAGGCGCGGGGGTCGCCTGACCCCCGGGACACTGGAGCTTGACCTTCGCCGTCATCACCTTGGCCATCGCGGATTCTCGCTTCCCTTGGGACCCTTGCTTGCTTCGTTCGACCGCGTTCGCGGTTCGATTCGCCGGTTCGGTTCGGTTCGGTTCGATTCGGTTCGAGCGTCGGCTGCGTGCTTCCTCAAACGTTCGATCGGGCGACGCGCCGACCGAGGTTCCATCCCGGTTCGGCTCGGGGCGACGGGGGCCCGAAGGCCCCGGCGCGGGTCCGAGGTCGATTCCGGTCGGCCGGCTCAGAGCCGCTCGAGCTGCCAGTACTCGAGGTCGACCGGGGTGGGGCGGTTGAAGATGATCAACATCACCTTCACCAGGCCGCGGCCCTCGATGACCTCCTCGACGGTCCCCTCGAAATTCTCGAACGGGCCGTCCTTGATCTTGACCCGGTCGCCCCGTTCGACGTCGATGCGGACCTTGGGGCTCTCGGCGGTCGTCTTTTCTTCCTCTTGATGGAGCATCTGGGTCACTTCGGCGTCGGTCATCTTGGTGGGGGTGCCGTGCGCCCCCACGAAGTCTCCCACGCCGGGGGTCTCGCGGACCAGGAACCAGGTCTTCTCGTTCAGCTCCATGTGGACCATGATGTAGCCGGGATACGTCTTCCGCTCGACGACCCGCTTCTTGTTGTTGCGGATCTCGGTGATCTTCTCCTTGGGGACCACGATCCGGGGGCTGCCGTCGGGGTTCTTGCCGAAGAACCGCTCCAGCGCCTCGATCTTCACCCGGCGCTGGAGCGCTCCGGCGATGGTGTCCTCGCGCGAGCTTTGCACCTTGAGGACGTACCAGACCAGTTCCGGCGGGGGCTCGTCGTCGTCGGACTGGTCGTCGGGGGGGGCCGGCGGGGCGCCGTCGTCGTCGCCGAGGTCGACGTCGCCGTCGTCCTCGGACGGCTCGGGCTCGCGAGCGGCGGCCTTCGACTTGCGGGCCGCGGGTTCGACGCGACCGCCGTCGGGCGTCTCCTCGCCCCCTTGCGGGGCGTCGGGCGCAAGGCCGCCGCCGGTCGCGGTCGGGTCGGACGCGTCGAAATCCCTGGGCGTGTCGTCAAGCTCTTGCGTCTGGTCACTCATGGAACGTTGTACGGCGATTCTTTCTTGCGGGAACGAATCTCGCGCCGGCGGTCGCTTCTCTGAGAAGGCGACGCCGGTTCGAGGGCGAGTTGCTGCCTGCTTTGGGGAAGTCCAGCCTGAGCGGGAGGCGGGGATTCCGACTACTCTACCGCACGCGACCCCGGTTGCGGAAGTCCAATCCGAAAAAGTCCGGGGGGTCGGGTCGTCGCGCTCCGGCGCGGTGGGCCGGGGACGCCCGTCACGAGGTCGAGCCGAACCCTCCTCCGCCGCTGAACTGGAGTACGCCGAGGTTCTTGAGCAAGAACAGCCAGATCCAGTCGACGGCGAACAGGTAGAGCGACAGGACCAGGACCGTCACCAGGACGACGATGGTCGACCGGTACAGGTCTTCCTTCGAGGTCCAGGAGACCTTGTTCATTTCCGCTTCGGTGGCGATCAGGAACTCGGCGAACACCGGGTAGTGGACGGTTCGGAAGATGCACCAGCCCAGGACCCCGGCCACGATCGCGGGGACGCCGAACCGCCAGACCGGCGTGCTGTCGAACAGCAGCTCGTGCAGCCGCCAAACCCCGGCGGCCAGGATCACCCCCAGGCCGATGGCCGTGTACAGCCGGACGTACCAGCCTTGCATCGGCTTGTAGAGGTCGGGCTTGAGGAAGTTCGCGAAGAACTGGAAGATGGCGTTCGTCGCGCCGCCGTTCGGCTTCCCCTTGCTGGGGGACTTCGCTGGTTTCTGCCCCGAGACGTCGTCTTTCACTTTGCCCATGGCGACCGTTCCATTCGGAATGGGG
>CALCIC010000161.1 GCA_937907405.1 uncultured Isosphaeraceae bacterium
CCTATGACACAGAAGGCAGCCCGATTCCATTCCCTTGGTGAGAAATCCGGGTTAGCCCGCGCGCCTACAAGATCGACTGGATCGATCCGGCGACCGGCGCCGTCTCGAAGTCCGAGCGGATCGACGTCCCCGACGCTCGGACGGAAACCATTTTACAGTCCGCCGAATTCCCCGACGACCACGCCTTGCGGATCTCGGCCGTGGATCGTTGACGTTCGTTCGACCTTCCCCGCCCCGAGTCGAATTGAAGTCAAAAGCGATGCAAGCACGCGCCATCGACGCTCAATCGCGAAGACGCCTCTTGAAATGGCCGAGGCTAGAGCGTTATAAGAACTTAATGAAAACCGGTTCCGGTTTCGCGCCTTGGCGCCGGGTCCGACCTTGAGGCGTCGCGTCCGAGAACTCGAAGAGCCTGTTTCAAGGGATGAGGAGGACCTTGTTCAGGAGTGGATCGATCCGCTGATTCGAATGATGGCCTCGTGAATCGACAACCGCGTGTCTTCAATGGATTCGTCGCGCGCTCTGATCGGCGCGTGGCGACAGCACCTCGGATTCACACCAAGGATTTTCCGCGATGATACGTCATCGAAGTGCGTCGCGCCGCGCCCGCCGCCTCGTCCGCATGGGGATTGAATCGCTCGAAGGTCGCGCCTTGCTCTCTGCAATCGATTCGATCGTCCCGGCCGTCTCCTCGGTGATAGCCGCACAGGGTTGGAACGAGGCCGGCGGTCAATCGAGCCCCAGCGTCACCAATCCGTCGCCCAGCAGCACCGCGATGACGCCCGCTCAGATCCTCGGGGCTTACAATTTCAGCACGTCGGCCACGGCGGGGGCGGGAAAGACGATCGCCATCGTCGATGCGTACAACGACCCCAACATTCAGGCTGACCTCGCTGCCTTCGACGCCCAGTATTTTCCCGGGCGGCCCGCCGCCTCGTTGACGGTGCTGGACCAGAACGGCGGGACGAATCTGCCGGCCACGGACCCGAGCTGGTCGCTCGAGATCGCGCTCGACGTCGAGTGGGCGCATGTGGCTGCTCCGGGGGCGAACATTGTGCTGGTGGAGGCCAATTCGGCGAGCCTCTCGGATCTGATGACCGCCGTGCACACCGCCGCCCAGCAAGCCGATGTCGTGTCGATGAGCTGGGGAGGGGGCGAGTTCTGGGGGCAGCAGACCTATGACTCGTCGTATTATTTCGGCAATCCCAACGTGACCTTCGTGGCGGCCTCGGGTGACGACGGCGGCGCATTCGGCGCGGAATTCCCGGC
>CALCIC010000162.1 GCA_937907405.1 uncultured Isosphaeraceae bacterium
GGCGGCGCCCTCGCCCACGAACGCGCCTGCTTCACGCCAGCCGCCCGCCATGACGCCGTGCGGCAGCGCCTCGGCGATCTGTTTGAGTCGATCGGCGAAGTGGTGGTCCTCGGGGGTGCCGTCGAGCACCCAGAACTTGGCTCCGACCCTCGTCTTGTCGGACTCGGACGGCTTGAACTGGGCGCCCAGGCTCAACAGTCCGGCGGCGGTCACTCCCAGGGCGGCTTCCTCGTTCTGGCCGACGATCAGCAGGTGGTTCCCTCCCTGGCGCCGGAACAGGGCCGCCGTCGGTTCCTTGATCGCCACGGGATCGCCAAGCCAGGCCAGGGCCGACCGGGGCGCTTCGGGCCAGGAATCGGCCTCGATCCGCTCGGCCAGCGCCGGGTTGCGGTCGACGTCCGCCTGGGCGTCCCCCTCGAACACGATGGGAGTCCGCCCGAGCCTGGGCGGGCGCGCGTCGGCGAGGTCGCGAATCTTCCTCAGGTAATCCTCGCGGGCGTCCTCGGACAGCCAGACGACCTGGAAGAAATGGTTCCCCTCGGGGGCGCCGTTGGCGTCGTTGTAGATCGCCTCTCCGGGGCGGGAAAGCATCTTCGCGGCCACGTTGTTCTCGGAGAGGATCAGGTGCGAGTCGGCGTCGCTGCACTGGAGCGCGATCCGCACTCCCATTTGCCCGAGCGTGCTCCGGGCCAGCGTGAACGCGCCCCCCAGGCTCTGCGAGCCTAGCTGAATGTGGATGCCGAAGGCGCGACCCTGGCGGACCAGGCGGTCGAGCAACAACGCGGCTTCCTGCGCGAGTTTGTCCTCCTCGACGAAAAATTCCTGGAATTCGTCGACGATCAGCATTATCCGGGGCAGGGGGGGCGTGCCGGGGGCGTTGCGGTAACCGTTGAGGTCCTGCACGCCGGCGTCTCGAAACCGGTCGGCGCGGATCTTCAGCTCGGCGTCGAGCCGCTGTAACACGCTGATGCCGAACTCGCGCTCGCTCTCGATGGCGACGACGCTCGCATGGGGCAGGTCGTAGGCCGCGTAGACCTTGAACTCGACCCCCTTCTTGAAGTCGATCAGGTAGAGGTCGATCTCGTCGGGGCTGTAATAGAGCGCGAGGTTGGTGATCATCGCGTGCATGAGCGTGGATTTGCCCGACCCCGTGCGGCCGGCGATCAGGACGTGCTGCGAGGTGCCCTTGCCGAGTTCCAGGTTCTGCCGTTTGGCGGCGCCGGCCTTGCCGAGCGGGACGTCGATCCCCGATCGACTGTCGCCGGTCCACCAGGATTCGGGCTCGGGGACGATGAACTCGAACGGGACCTCCACGCGCTTGGCGGTGCGCGCGGCCTCGCCGATCTTCTGGATCAGCCTCGTGGCCGTGTCGACCGGCGGGGGGACGTCGAGGGTCAGGGGATACCCGCCGAGTTCGTCGTCGTCCCAGGCGAGCTTGCCGTCCACCCAATTCAGCCGGGTGCAATAGGGGCGGAGGTCGGAAAGTCGGCAGCCGGCGGGAAGTTCGCGGGTGACGTCCACGGCGATCATGGCCAGGACGCCGCAGGGAGTCCCCCCCGCGATGATCGCCGAGAGTCGCGCGGCGGCTTTCTCGTCGAACTTGGTCGGGAAGTCGGCGACCACCAGCACGCGGTACGGCTCGGCGACCTCGCCGGCGACGGCGTTGTAGTCCTCGATCGCCTCGTATTCGTTGCGGAGGTACTTCTGAGTGACAAGTTCCATGTGGGCTTCGAGGTCGGCGAGCCGCTCCTCGATCTGGCGGGCGTCGGTCCAGACCTGGCCGTTGACGAGGGCCTCGTCGTAATCGGCCAGGTGCATGAACGCGCCGAAGTTGCGGCCGATGCCGATCGGGTCGACGATCGTGAATCGGACCATGCCCGGAGGCGCGCTGGCGAGGATCCGGGTCATCGCCGCCTGCAAGGCCGTAAGGGCCGACGACCGGCCCTCGGCCGGAGTCTCGATCAGCAGGTTGGCCGAGGCCGGGTACGATCGGAGCGCCGGGAGTCGGAAACTCGACGGCAGTCCTTCCATCAGCGCCGGGTCGGTCGGGAGGCCGTCGGGGATCTGGGCGAGATCGAAGTCGAACGTTCCGAACGGCAGCGCCGTCGGGGCCGCCTGGGGCAACGCGTGTTGGGGCCAGTCCGGGGCGTTCCAGTCGACGCCGATCCGGCTCGCCCGGTCGATCACGTCGCCGAGCGCGGCCGACGCCTGGCTGAGACCCTCGCGCCATCGCGTCGCGAGCATCCGGCGGTCGGATTCGTGAGTCGACCGAATTCGTTCCTTGATCGCGCGATAGCCTTCTTCCAGCTTCGTGACGCCGGCTTCGTCCTTCGTCTTCAAATCGGCCATGCGGCGTTCATGGCTCTGAACGGCCTCCATCATGGCCTTGGCCTGCCGGGTCTGCGCGTCGGTGCGCTTTTGAGCATATTCCTCGTTGATCTTGCGAAGCTTCTCGTCGCGGTCGGCCTCGCCGTCGGCGATCGTCCTCGCGTGATCGTCCCTGGCTTGTTGAACGTCCTTCTCATTCTGGGCCGACAGCCGCTTGAGGGCTTCTTGCAACTGGAGGTCGACCTGGGCGTTGCAGTACGCCCCCAGCCCTTCGGCGTCGGCCAGCGACTGGGCGATGGGCTTGTAGAGACGTTCGAGCTGGAATTTCGAGAGGTTGACCAGCCACATCCGAAGCGCCAGGGCCAGCACCAGGCCGACGCCGACCAGGATCGCCGTGACGGTCGAGTCGGCGCCGAGCATGGCGGCGAAGCTCAGCGCGACGACGATCATCGCGATGAAGACCCAAACTTCGTTGGCGCCTTTCATCGACTTGGGGATCACCAGTTTTTCCAGCAGTTTAAGAGGCTCGTTGAGCCGCGAGACGCGGGTGAACAGCTCGTCGGCGCCGTTTTCGAATTTGTTGTACGACTCGCGGCTGGGCGCCGGTAGTTCGGACTCGAGGCCGAATTTGCGGTACGATTCCGCCAGCGAGACGAGGCGGTCGCGGTACGTCCTGGCGACGCCGAGGGCGTCCGCGACCGGCTTCCTGGCCGTGGCGTGGTCCCTTGAGGCGACCTTCTGCCCCGCGTTGTGGCTCGCCGTCGCGTTCGCCCTGGCCCGAGCGTGGTTGGCCTTGGCGGTCTCGCGGAGGGTGTCGAATTCGGCGGCGATCCGACGACTGGCGAACGCGAACTCGTTCTTCGCCTGAGCTTCGCGCGCCGCTCCCTCCTCGACGAGCGTTCGTCGCCTTCGCTCGTCGGCGGCCTTCGAGTCCCTGTCGATCTGCTCGACCTTCTCCTTCAGGCCCGCCTTCTTGCGGTTGTAATCGTCGTCGGCCTGAAGGTTGCGCGAGCGGCGGGTCTCCTTGACCTCGGATTCGGTCGAGGCGCGGTCGGCGATTAGTTCGAGGATCGCGCGAACGGCCTCGCGTTCCTGGCGGATGAGATCGGGATCGGACGCGGTCGTCTCGGCGACGGCCTCGGGTTCGCCGCCGGGCGTTCGGAGAGAGGTCGAGCGGTTCAAAGGATTTCACTCCGATCAGAACAGTCGCGGCGGACCTGGTCGAGCGATTCGGCGAGCTTCTGAAGGCCGGCCGCCGCCGACTCGACGGCCGTCGAGAGGGGGGCGAGATGGCGTTCCTCGAAACGCTGCCGCACCGAATCGGACCAGGTCGCCTCGGTCAGCATCCAGTGGTCGTTGAGAATCCGGATCGTCTGCTTGAGGCGGGTCGCCCCCGCCACGACTTTCGCGTTCGCCATGCTACGCTTGCTCCTGAGCTTCTGACGCATCGACTTCTTCGACTTCAGGGGGGGCGGCGTCAAGCACCACGATGGAGTCGGCGATCGCGACGAACTCGGCCGACGGCCGGCCGACGCCTCCCGAGGGCTCGGCGGCCGTTTCTCGGGGGACTTCGACGCGCAGATAGGCTTCGAGCGCGTCGATGATCCGTCCGAGCAGGGCGACGGCGCCTGGAACGTCGCCGGCGGCCAGGTCCTTGAGGCGCTGGACGCTGCCGTGGTATTCGAGGACCACCTGCTGAAACGCCTGCTGCCACTTGCGGACCAGGATCAGCCGCTTCTCCGCGTCTTGCAGGCTGGCTTCGGCAAGTCTGAGCCGTTCCTTGGGCTCGGCCATCGACGGGTGGTGCTCGGGCGACTTCTGAAGCCGAAGCCGGAACAGGTCGGCCTTGGCCGACGCCACGCGCTCGCGCCGGCGCTTGATCTGTTCCTGCCAGTAATACGGCCGGTCCTGCTGGAGCCAGAGAATCGTGCGTCGGACCTCGGCGTCGGCCGCCCCCAGGGCGGAGAGCGTGTCCTCGCCGTAGAGCGCGAGCGCCGTCCGGAAGTCCTTGAGCGCCTCGATGGAGTGAGCCTCAACTTGGCTGCTCATCGCGCCTCTTGGGGGTTGGAGGAGAGTGGACCGCGCCGGCTCGAACGAGCGCATTGAAAACGAACGCCCCGGAGCGTCGCTTGCGGCCAAACGACGTCGCGAACGCACCTGAGGATGAATCGATGAAGTTCATTCTAATCGGTTCGTCGGTCGGAAGGGATGCCCTAGCCGTCCAGAACCACAAGGAGAACCGCGGACTGGACGACTTGAGCCCGGCGCGGCGATCGGCTACGGTTGGTCCATTAATCTTCGAATCCAGGCGCGGTGACGACCTCAACATGCTCGAACGCCTAGCTCTTCCGTCCGCGTGCGACGATCTCCACTCCGAATACAGCCGTCGACTGACGATCCACGAGCGGGCGCTCGCGCGTTGGGAGCGGGCCGACCGCCGCGTGGCCGACCTTCGCCTGATCGTGTTCGTCTCGGCGCTCGTCCTCGCCTTCTTGGTTTACCGGACGGGTCGGCCGGCGGCCGTCTGGCTGGCGGTTCCCGGCGTGGCCTTCGTCGCGCTCCTGCTGGCGCATGAGCCGATTCGACTCCGCGCCCGCCGCGCAGAACGAGCGATCGACTTCTACAAGCGAGGGCTGGCCCGCATGGAGGATCGATGGGCCGGCTCCGGCGTACCCGGCTTGAACTTCCTGAACCTCGACCATCCTTACGCGGCGGACCTGGACCTGTTTGGAGCGGGCTCGCTGTTCGAGCGCCTCTGCACCGCGCGGACGCGGACCGGCGAGGAGGCGTTGGCGTCCTGGCTGCTGGCCCCGGCGACGCCCGACGTGATCGCCGCGCGACATCAGGCGGTGGACGAACTGCGACCGCGGCTCGACCTTCGCGAAGACCTCGAACTGCTCGGCGCCGACGTCCGCGCCGGGCTCGATCCGGTCGCGCTCACCGAATGGGGGAACGCCCCCCAGGTGTTTCCCAACCGGCCGATCCGGATCGTCTCCTTCGTGCTCGCGGTCCTCGGCGTTTCGTCCGTCGTCGGCTGGCTGGTCGTCGGCGGCGACCTCCTCTTGCCGATGCTCGCCATGTTGAGCATCGAA
>CALCIC010000163.1 GCA_937907405.1 uncultured Isosphaeraceae bacterium
CCCCGTCTCGTCCCGCCTGACGCCCGCGCCGGCCGGCATGACGATCGACCCGACGCCCGGGGTCGTCTCCTGGACGCCCACGGATGCCGACCTGGGGACGCACGCGGTCGTCGTCCGCGCGGACGACGGGCGGGGCGGATGGACGGAGCAGACGTTCGACGTCGAGGCGATCGTCCCGCCGCCGAACCGCCCCCCCGTCTTCACATCGCTCCCCGTGCTGGACGCCTTCATCGGCGTTCCCTACGCCTATATCGCCGCGGCGACCGACCCCGACTTCGACCCGCTCACGTTCTCCCTCGTCTCCGGCCCGGATGGCATGACGGTCGACCCGACCACGGGCGTAGTCTCCTGGACGCCCCGCGCCGGCCAGCAAGGCGAAATCGTCCTGCGCGTTCAGGACGGCCGCGGCGGCGAGACGACCCAGAGCTTCGCCTTCTGCGTCGCCGAAGCCCCGGGCAACCACGCGCCGGTGATCGTCAGCCAGCCGGTGACGTCCGTGTCCGCTTCACACACCACAGTCGGTTGGGGCCGCATCCTCTTGGTCAATGACGAGTGGCCCTTGTCGGACTCTGGAGGAGGCGTTACTCCGTTCGCGCCTCCAAACGATCCCACGGCTTTTCTGACGAATGTTACATCCTGGTTCCTGGAGGGAACTGGGCGTACAACGGGGCGCTTTCATGCCTATTCCACAAACCATGCCTTCTCTGGAGGACAACTGCGAGATGCGATGACTATGCTGGGCGATGAGTGGTCCATCGGCACGACGGATTTCGATTTCACGCTTGACCACCTCTTAACATTCGATGCGATCTTCCTGGCCGGGGACGCCGCCGACAACGAAACGCTCATCCGCTACGTGGAAGCCGGCGGCAACGTCTATCTGTCCGCGGCGGCGGGAAACACTGCGGGGATACCCAACGCCGCCTCAGAGGCCGCACAATGGCGCGCTTTCCTGACTCACTTCGGTTTGGATCTCGCGGATGACTATCAACATGGATCGTTGGGCAACATCACGATCGAGTCCAGCCACCCGCTGTTTTCAGGCGTTGACAATCTGGCAATCGGTACTGGCCAGGATATTCTTCTGAGCGAACCACGGAATCCAAACGCCTCGATTGTTCTCACGGCCGTTCCACCGGTCATCGGAGGGCCGCCTCGGAACATCTATGCCACATATGACGCCCGCCGCGCTTCGTCTGGATTCCTTTATACCTATCAGATCGCCGCGATCGACCCCGACGGCGACGCGCTCTCCTACAGCCTGGTGCAATCCCCCGGCGGCATGTCGATCAACCCCCAAAGCGGTGCGATCACCTGGGACCCCAAGACGGCTGATCTCGGGAAATCCATCCCCATCACCGTCCGAGTTGAGGACGGACGAGGCGGAAGCGACGAACAGAGCTTTGTCGTCGAGGTCGGCCTGAAGCAGACGTTGAAGACCGGGCGAGTGGTCGTCGCTCACGACGTCAACACGCTGTCGACGTCCATTGCAGGACTCCAAGAACGAACTTTTGCAGTGAACCTGGCTCGTTGGCTGACCGACGGCAGTAAAGGAAAGATTCTTGCGCTGCTTGCGGGGCAGGACATCAAACGTGACTACGCCCCGTCCGTGCTCGCCGCACTGTACGAGGCCGGATTTGACGTCGAGGTCAGCAGGAACTTCGATCGGTCCCTTGCGGATCTGATGCATTACGACGCGGTGTTCGTCGGCCAGAAGCATCCGGAGAATGCATATTTCGACAATCAAGTATTGCTGAGCTACGTGGAGTCGGGGGGCGGTGTTTATTTGGTCGGCGGCGTCGACGAATCATTCAGCAACGCACCGCTGGAGGCGGTGGGGTGGAGGGAGTTTCTGGTAGGGATCGGCTTGGCTTACGAAGACGTCTACGACGAGTTCTACTCGCCGGTTGCCGTTCCCGGGACACACCCCCTCTTCGAGAACGTCACGACCCTCGCCTCCGGTAACGGCTCAAGCATCATCGATCTTGAGCCTTCCAACCCGCGTAATATGATCATTGCAACGGCCAGCGGGAAAGGCATCTACGCGACTTATGAGACACCTACCTCGCCTGTCAAACCGCCCTCTGTGAACGGCGACCTACGCTTCTACAGTGAAGCACCGCTAGCAGCTCAATCGGGCCTCTTGCTCCGTTACGATGCAAAGGTCATCACACCAGAAGACTTGCCCCCCGCCTTCGACCTCCCCACCGCCCCCGCCGGGATGACCGTTCATCCGACGCTGGGCGTGATCGTCTGGAAACCGACGGCGGATCAGGTGGGCGAGCATTCGGTCGTGCTGCGCGTTCAGGACGGCCGGGGGGGCGTGGCGCTTCAGTCGTTCACGTTGACGGTCGGCGAGGCGAATTCCGCGCCCGTCGTCAGCTCGAAGCCGCCGGGGCCGGCGACGGCCGGGCTGCCGTATCGGTACGCGATCGCCGCGCAGGACGCGGACGGGGATGCGCTGTCGTTCGCCTTCGAAGGCAAGCCGCCGGCCGGCCTGGCGCTCTCGGCCGACGGCGTCCTCGAATGGCCGACGGCCGGGCTCGCGGGAGACTATCCCGTGGTCGTGGTCGTGACGGACGCCCGGGGGGCCTCGACGCGGCACGCCTTCACGCTGAAGGTCGCGCCCGCCGGGTCGCTCAACACGGCCCCGTCGGTGAAAAACGACGCCCGGACGACGGCCCATGCGGGGCAGATGTACGTCGCGATGGTCCGGGCTTCAGATCCAGACGGCGATCCGCTCTCGTATGAACTGGTCGACAAGCCCGAGGGGATGATCGTCGACGCGTCGGGCGTGATCTCGTGGACGCCGACGGCCGCTCAGGTCGGAGGCTTCGACGTCCAGGTCAAGGCGAGCGACGGCCGCCCCGGCGGCGACGTGGTCCAGGTCTTCCACGTCGATCTCGCGACCCAGGGAGCCAACAGTGCCCCACGCGTCGTCTCCGTGCCGAGGCTCGCGGCGACGGCCGGGACGACCTACGCGACGACGCTCCGAGGGGTCGACCCGGACGGCGATCCGGTCTCGTTCCGGCTCGTCTCCGGCCCGCGTGGGATGTCGCTCAACCCCGCGAGCGGGGAGATCCGATGGGTCCCCTCGGCCGACCAGCGCGGCCCCCAAGAGGTCGTCGTGGAGGCGGTCGATCCGTTCCTGGCCGCATCCTCGCAGCGGTTCGTGGTCGTCGTCACCTGCGTGAACCAGGAGCCTCGGATCCTCTCGACCCCGCCCACCAACGCCTGGGCGGGCGATCCCTACCTCTACGCCGTCCGCGCCGACGACCCTGAGGACGATCCCTTGACGTTCACCCTGCTGGGCGGTCCCCAGGGGATGACGGTCGACCCCGTCTCGGGCGTCGTCCGCTGGACGCCGACCGCCGCCCAGGCCGGGAGGCCCTTCACGATCGCGATCCAGGTCGACGACGGCCAGGGGAACCTCGCAATCCAGTCGTACGCCGTCGAGGCGTCGGCCCAGGCGCGGAACCGCGCGCCCGTCATCACCTCACGGCCCACCACCGTCGTCGTGGTCGGCGAGACGTTCGTCTACACGGTTCAGGCGACCGATCCGGAAGGGGAGACGCTCCGCTTCGAGCCCGGCGCGGCGTTCCCGGCGGGCATGACGATCGACCCCGCCACGGGGGCCGTCTCGTGGCCGACGTCCCTCGGCGACCTCGGCTCCCACATCGTGACCCTCGTCGCGGTCGACGCCGGCGGGGCGCGTGCGACCCAGAGCTTCCTCCTCGACGTCCAGGAGAATCAGGCGCCCACGCTTCGGGCCGCGGCTGATCCGGGGCCCGCGACCGCCGGCGCCGTCTTCCGCTACGACGTCCGGGCGACCGACCCGAACGGCGACGCGCTCTCCTACGAGCTGCGCACCGGCCCGGCCGGCATGACCGTCGACCAGAACGGCCGCGTCGCCTGGTCGATCCCGGTGGACGCCCGGGGCGCCTATCCCGTCGCGGTCGTCGTCCGCGACCCGCGCGGGGCCGAGGTCGTCCGCTCGTTCGTCCTGAGCGTCCAGCCCGATACGAACGCCCCGCAAGTTTCTCTTTACGCCACGCCGGGCTCGGTCAATCCCGGCTCGCAGGTCGTCTTCCGCGTGGTCGCGACCGACGAGGTCCTCGTGAAGTCGCTGGGACTGACCGTCGACGGCAAGCCCGTCGTCCTCGGGCTCGACGGCACGGCGACGGTGGTCATGAACACGACCGGCAGCATCGACGCCCGCGCCACGGCCACCGACCTGTCGGGCAACGTCGGCGACGCGGCCGCGACCGTCCTGGTGGTCGATCCGGCCTCGTCCAACGCTCCGCCGCCGCCGGGCGGCGCCGTCGACCCGAACGACCGCAAGGCCCCGACGGTCGTCATCACGAGCCCGGCCTTCGAGGCGAGCGTCTCCGACAAGACGCCGATCATCGGCACCGTCGACGACCCCGAGGATCGGCTCTGGTACTACCGAGTCCTCTACGCCCGGGTGGACTCCGTCGACCTCTCGAACATCGACCTCTCCGACCCCGACTGGACGCTGCTCCGCCAGGGGACCGACGAGGTCCACAACGGCGAGCTCGCCGTCTTCGACCCGACGCACCTCTCGCGCGACCCGTACGCCGTCGTCGTCGCAGCCTTCGACCAGAACGGCCAGGGGTACGTCGCGGGGGTCACGGTCGACGTTCAAGGCGGGCTCCTCCTCGGCAACTACCACTTCGAGACCACCGACTTCCAGGCCCCCTTCGCCGGCATCCCGATCACCGTCACCCGCGTCTACGACACCGCGAACGCCTCGCGAGAGGGGACTTCGGCTACGGCTGGTCGCTCGGCGTGCAGGACGCGCGGATCCTGGAAACCGTTCCCGCCGGCAACGACTACGAGGCCGGCAAGACCAAGGTGTACCTCACGGCCCCCGACGGCCGCCGCATCGGCTTCACCTATCAGGAACGGTACGTCGGCGGGATCTCCCCCTTCTTCGGGCCACTCTTCGGCGTGGTCTACGAGCCCTACTTCACCCCCGACCCCGGCGTCTACGAGACGCTGCAAGTCCCCGACAAGCAGGTCGGGCGGGGAGGGATCATCGGCGCCCTCGCGGGCCCGTTCAACCCCGACGTCTTCATCCTCACCACCAAGGAGGGGATGAAGTACACCTACGATCAGAGGGCCGGCCTCCGGCGCATCGACGACCTGAACGGCAACTACGTCACGTTCTCGGACCAGGGGATAACGCACTCGTCCGGCGCCCGGATCGACTTCGCCCGCGACTACCGGGGACGGATCACGTCGATCACCCAGTACGGTCGAGACGGCGCGCAGACGGGCGGCGTCGTCCGCTACCAGTACGACGCCGCCGGCGACCTCCGAGTCGTCACCGACCAGGGCGGGCTCACCACCAGCTACGAATATCGGACGAGCCCCAAACACTACCTCGACCGGGCGATCGACGCCCGAGGCGTCACGGTCCTCCGCGTCGAGTACGAGCCGATCCCCGACCATCCCGGCTCCTTCCGCTTCGTCGCGGTCAAGGACGCCCTGGGGAACGTCGTCGGAAGCAACGACTATTCGAACCTCGACTCCCACACGGCGATCGTCCGGGACGCCAACGGCAACGAGACGACGTTCCTCTACGACGACCGCGGCAACGTCCTCCGCGAGACCGACCCGCTCGGCAACCTTACCGTCCGGACTTACGGCGACGCCAGGAACCCGGACCTTGAGACCCGCATCGTCGACGGCCGCGGCACCATCACCGACCGCGAATACGACGCGCGGGGGAACGTCACCAAAATCATCGAGCGCGGCACGGCCGAGGCGCCCTTCGCCACGCCCATCGTCACCGCGTTTTCCTACGACGATCGGAACAACATTCGGACGATCACGAACGCCCTGGGCCAGACGACCACGTTCACCTACGACCCCAAGAACAACCTGCTGACCATCGTCAACGCCCTGGGGGATTCCTCGCGATTCACGTACGACTCTCTCGGCCGCAAGAAGACCTTCACCGACTTCAACGGCAACACGAGCCTCTTCGAGTACGCCTCCGAGGACTGCGGCTGCGTCAACCCGCGCCAGATCCTCTACGCCGACGGCACGTACCAGACGTACAAGTACAACTGGTTCGGCCAGGCGACCGAGGAAGCCTCCTACGAGGCCGACGGAACGCTCGTCGAGATCACGATGACGAAGTACGACGACCTCGGCCGGGTGATCGAGGAGGCGAGGGGGCTCGGGGCCGATCGGATCGTCACGCGGAAGGTCTACGACAAGAACTTGCTCGACTATGAGGTGGTCGTGAACCCGGCCTCGCCGAACGA
>CALCIC010000164.1 GCA_937907405.1 uncultured Isosphaeraceae bacterium
CATCCCGCGTCGCCTCATTGGTGATGAAGGTCATCCCGCCGCATAGTATAGGGAAGCCCGCCGGGGTGATCAAATCGGGCCGGCGGCCGGCTCGACCGCCGTTGTTCGACGGCCTCCGTGCGAGCCGCGGTCGCTTGGCGACGTGGATTGACCGTTTCGCCCGTCGGTCGTAGACTCCTCCACCAATCCGCGTTCGGAACTCTTGCCGAGGTTCAGCCGTCGCGATTTCGATCGGCGGCCGACGATCCCGCGAGGGAACGCCTGAGACGGCGAGGAATTCCGTCGTTCTACTCGATCGACCAGGACCAGGGACGGTCTCATCAATGGATACGCTGCCGCACCCCGAGCCGCTGCTTCCTCTTCGCGCCTGGCGGGCCCTGCAATCCCGAGGCGTTCGTTACGCGTGGCACAAAACGCTTCGACGCTCGCTCGGCCGGTGGCCGTCCTGGAAGCGCCGATTGATCTACGCCGATCCCCGCGCGTATTGGACGCACCGCGGCGGTTTCGACTATTTTCGGGAGCAAGAGGGCCAGGTCGGCCGGACGCTGCGCGCCGAGTGGATCGCCGGCCGGCTGGCGGCTTATCGGCCGACTTCGATTCTCGAGATCGGCTGCGGCTACGGCAAACTGCTTCGGGCGGCCCGCGACCGGACCGACGTCCCGCTCACCGGCCTCGACTTCAGCCGATCCCAGCTTGCCTCGGCGGGCGCGTTTCTGGAGGGCGTCGACCAGGTCGAGTTGTTGCTCGGCCGCGGCGATCGTCTGCCGTTCGCCGATGGGGCGTTCGACATGGTGGTGACGTCGGCGGTGATCCTTCACAACCCTCCCGAGGTCGCCGACCGGATCCGCCGGGAGGTGATCCGCGTCGCGCGTCGCTTCGCGGCGCACAACGAAGAGACGAACCTCAGCTACAACCGCTACGGCTACGACACCGCCGCCTGGTATCGCGCCCAGGGCTTCCGAATCGCCGAGTCGGGACCGATTCCGATGGACCCCGATCCCGAGGTCTCGCAGTTCTGCGTGGTTCGAGTCAACGGATGAACGACCACGGGCCGCCGCCCCAGCCGAGGTGAAACAAGGATGTTCGACCTGGGATTCGCGCTGTTTCTGTCTCTTGTCGCCGCTGGTTTCGGCTGGCGGATCTTGCGATGGCTCGACGCCGCTCCCCAGCATCCGGTCGACGCCTTCGGCCTCGCCCTGCCGATGGGGGCTGGGGCGCTCGCCCTCGCCGTGCTGGCGCTCGGGCAGTTTCATGGACTGTCCGTCGTCGGCCTTGCGGTGTTGTTGGGGCTGGTGACCGAGCTTGGCTTGTTCTCGGGATTCCGCCTGGTTCGCGAACTCGCGAGATCGGCGGATTTCGGCGCCGCCTGGAAGGCCGCTCGGGTGGACGATCGCGTGATCGGGGTCTTTCTGATCGCGACGGTCGCGGCCACGGCGCTGACCTCGTTGGCGCCGGTCACCGACGGCGACGCGCTCTGCTACCATCTTCAGGTTCCCAAGGTCTTCTTGATCCAGGAATCCGTCTTCTTCGACCCCGACCTCCACGAGACGGTCTATCCGCTGACCACCGAGATGCTTTATCTGGTCGCCTTGGCGTTCCGGGGGCCGATCGCCTGCCGTTGCATCCAGTGGATGCTCGGCCTCGCTCTCGCGGCCAACGCGACGGCCCTCGCCCGGCCGAGTCTGGGACGCCGAGCCTGGTGGGCCGGCATGACGGCCCTGCTGGTGCCGGCGGTCACCAACGGCATGACCGCGCCGCTGAACGACGTGGCGCTCGCGGCGTTCGGGACGGCTGCGATCGTCGCATGGGTCCGGCTGCTCGACGCCCCCGGCCGAACGGCGGCGATTCTCGCGGGCGTCTTCGCCGGGCTGGCGGTCGGCGTGAAGTATCCCGCGCTGGTGCTCGCGGCGCTGCTGCTGGCGGGGATCGCGCTGCGGCCGTTGTACGAGCGGAGGCGGCTCGCCGAGTCGGGCTGGGGGAGTTCGCTCCGACTGGCCGCCTGGTTTGCGATCGCGACGGCGGCGGTCGGGGGCGCGTGGTACCTTCGTGCGTTCATCCATACGGGCAATCCGGTCTTTCCGTTCTTCCGCGCGTGGTTCGGCTCGGGCCTTGAAGAGGTCCTGGCGCCGATCAAGCGACCCTTGCCCGTGACGCTCTGGAACATCGTCACCGCCCTGGGACCGTTGACGATCGAGCCCCACCGATTCGACAGCTTCGCGCATCAATTCGGGCCGATCTTCCTCCTCTTCCTGCCGGCCTTGCTGCTGGAGAAGGCGCCGCGGCGCGTGCTTGGCCTGGTCATGCTCGGATACCTGTTTGTGATGCTCTGCATGACCCAGCGGCAGAGCATGCGGTTTTTGCTGATCGCGGTCGGGCCGCTTTCGGTGGGAGTGGCCTATCTGGCGGCGACCTGGCGTGATCGTCCCACGATCCCCGCGCGGGTTCTGGCGACGTTGCTGATCGCCGTTCTCGGCCTCGAAACCTGTGTGGCGATGACGCGGGCGGGGCGGTCGGTCGGGACCGTGCTCGGCGGAGAAAGCACGGCCCACTTCCTGACTCGTTGCGAGCCGACGTTCCGGGTGGGGCGGTGGGTGGCCGCGAGTCTGCCCCCCACGGCCCGGTTGATCGGCCAGGACCATCGGGGCTTTTACATACCTCGGGCCTACACGATGGAGCTGGCCCACCGGCGTCGGACGGGGTTGGGCTCGAACGGGGAGTCGGCCGTCGAGATCGTCGAGACGCTTCGACGCGACGGCTTCACTCATTTGATGCTCTGTCCGCCCAAGCCCGGCGAGGACGGCGAGTACGAGGTGGAATTCGACCCGACCCTCGGCACGCTGCTCTCGTCCTGGGTGGCGGTTCACACACCGTTGTACGAGGAAGACCTCAACGACGCCGACGGGCAGGTTCGCAGCTATGCGATCTACGACCTGAACGTCGTCGAGCTGGGAGCGGTTCCGAGAAAGGGAGCGACGCGATGAGCGCGAATCGACCGACGCTGGCTCAGTTGCGCGCGGTCGTCCAGAAGGGGCGGCATCGCGAGATCGGCAACTGGTTGGCCCGACGCCTGGGGCGGCCTTCGGCCGTTTATGGGACCTGGCTGGCCGTCCGCCTGAAGATCACGGCGAATCAGGCGACCCTGGCGGCGCTGGCCGCGAGCCTCGGCGGGGCTGCGGCGATCGGCACGGGCGGCCGCGGCGGCTTCATCGTGGGCGTGGGGCTGTGCCACCTGGCGTTCTGGCTCGACCACGTCGACGGCCAGATCGCGCGCTGGCGCGGGACCGCGAGTCTCGACGGCGTTTATTACGATTATGTGATGCATCACGTCGCGAACCTGGCGCTGGGGTTCGCGCTGGGGTTCGGCCTGGCCGCGCGGACGGGCGGCCTCTTCTGGGCGCCGGTCGGTTTTTCGATCGCGCTGGGATGGACGATCTTGAGCCTGCATAACGACTGCCGTTACAAGGCGTTCTTCCAACGGCTCAAGAGCAGCTCGGAGCGCTATCGGGTCGCGGGTGGAGCGGGCGGGCGGCCTGCTCCGCCGCCGTC
This sequence comes from uncultured Isosphaeraceae bacterium, assembly GCA_937907405.1. GTDB lineage: Bacteria > Planctomycetota > Planctomycetia > Isosphaerales > Isosphaeraceae > Paludisphaera. The sequence continues at coordinate 3,547 of CALCIC010000164.1, forward strand.
CTGGCCGCGCCGCGGCCGCGCGGCGCTCACGTACCCGTTGTACAAGGCGTGCGAACCGCACGTCGTACTGGTGGGCCTGACGGCCCTGGCGGCGTTGGCGGTCTTCGACGCGCGCGTCTGGCTGGCGTGCTGGCGTGGTTTCGCCCTGGCGAGCGCGGCGGTCGCCCCCTTGCTGGCCGCGGCGCGGGTGGCGCGGTCGGTTTCCAGGGGATCGACCGAAGCCGAATTCCGCGCATGGTTTCGGCCGATCGGGGAATTCGTCGCGAGCGCCGGCGACGAGTGCGTCGTTTCTCGACGCCGCCCCCTGGACACGGGGCGCGACGCCGTAGTATTACGTTCTGCGGTGGATCGATCGTACGAAGCGGCGTGACCGGGGCGCCGCCGAGCGGTTCCGGGGCCCTCTTCGAGATCGCAACATGTCCGAAACCGAGCTGGACGCTCTGGGCCATCTGCCGGATTGGCCCAGGCGCCGCGATTGGGGGATCGGGGTGGTCGGCGCGGGCTTCATCGTCCGCGACTGCCATCTGGTCGCTTACAACGAGGCGGGTTTTCGGCCGCTGGCGATCGCCTCCCGGACGGAGTCGCGGGCGCGCGAGGTCGCGGAGCTCCGTGGCGTCCCCCGAGTCTACTCGACGGTCGAGGCCCTCCTCGACGATCCGGAAATCGAGATCGTCGATCTCGCCGTGCCGCCGGCCGAGCAGCCGGCGCTGATTCGACGAGTCGTCGGCCACCCGCGCAAGGTGCGCGGGATTCTGGCGCAGAAGCCCCTGGCCTTCACGTCGGAGGAGGCCCGTGGATTGGTTTCGGCCTGCGAGGCGGCGGGGATCGCGCTTCAGGTCAACCAGAACATGCGGTACGACCATTCCGTGCGGGCGCTCAAGTCGCTTCTGGATCGCCGCGTCCTGGGTGATCCGGTTCTCGCCACGATCGAGCTGCGGGCGATTCCGCACTGGATGCCCTGGGCGCGCGACGGCCGATCACTGGCGACGTTCATCATGAGCATCCACCATCTCGACACCTTCCGGTACTGGCTGGGCGACCCCGAGCGGGTCCTGGCGAGCACCCGGCCCGACCCTCGGACGACGTTCGCCCACGCCGACGGAATCAACCTGACGATCCTGGAATTCGCCGACGGCGCGCGGGCGTCGAGTTGGGACGACGTATGGGCCGGCCCGGCGCGAGAAGGGGCCGGTGCGGACCTGGGCGTTCGGTGGCGGTTCGAGGGGACCGAGGGGTTGGCGACCGGGACGATCGGCTGGCCCGCCTGGCCCGTGCGACAGCCGAGCACGCTGGCGTACTCGACGCGGGCCGACGACGGCGCCTGGCGCAAGCCGGTCTGGCCCCAGGCCTGGTTCCCGGACGCCTTTGCCGGCACGATGTCCGGCCTGATGCGGGCGATCGAGAACGGCGGCGAGCCCGACATCTCGGGCCGCGACAACCTGGGGACGATCGCGCTATGCGAGGCCGTTCTCGCCGCCGCGACCGAGCACCGCGTGGTGCGGTTCGCCGAATTCTTGTCATAATGAGGAAATGAGACGAAGCGACGATCCGCGTCGGGTGCGGAACGCTTCGGGGCTCGCCGGCGAAGTTCCTCTAGCGGAAGCCGTTTCCTTGGCGGAATCACCAGTCTGCAATCTGTCTTTGGTTTTCGCCGCGTCGTGGCCGGGGGACCATGTGGTCCTTGCGGCGACGCTGGTTCTGGCCGCGGCGTCGGGCGTCGCCGCCATGGTCTACCTGCGGACCTTGCGCAAGCGGCACTCGGCGCTCTCGACCGACCTGAAGACGATCGTCGATCAACGGCGCGAGGCGCAGCGCGCGCTCCGCGAAACCGAGGCGATCTATCACTCGCTGGTCGAGACCCTCCCGCAGCTCATCTTGCGGAAAGACCTGGAGGGACGGTTCACCTTCGCGAACAAGCGGTTCTGCGCCGAGCTCGGCCGCACGCTCGACCAGATCGTCGGCAAGACCGATTACGATTTCTTCCCCGAGGATCTGGCCGCGAAGTACCGGGCCGACGACCGCCGGGTGATCGAGAGCGGCCGGATTCTCGACATCGTCGAGGAGCACGTCACCCCGCAAGGCGACCCCCTTCACGTCCAGGTCATGAAGACGGCCCTGCTCGACTCCGACGGCCGACCGATCGGCGTCCAGGGGATCTTCTGGGACGTGACCGCGCGGATCAGGGCCGACGAGCAGCTTCGCGAAAAGAACGCCGCGTTGGAGGAGTTGGCGCGCTCCGAGCATCAGGCCCACGAGGCGCTGAAGCAGGCGCAAAGCCTGTTGGTGCAAAACGAGAAGCTGGCGAGTCTCGGCCATCTGGTGGCCGGGGTGGCGCACGAGATCAACAACCCCCTCTCGTTCGTCAGCAACAACGTCGCGGTGATGGAGCGCGACCTCCGCGACCTGATCGCCTTGATCCGGCTTTACCATCAGGCGGACGTCGTCATCAAACAGAGCGACCTCAAGCTGTCCGAGGAGATCGAGGAACTCTCCGATCGCCTCGATCTCAGCTACTGTCTGGATAATTTTCCTCGATTGATCGAGCGGACGAGGGAGGGGCTTCGGCGGATCGAGCGGATCGTCAAGGAGCTTCGTCTCTTCGCCCGGGTCGACGAGGGAGATTGGAACGAGGTCGACCTGAACCCCGGCATCGAGTCGTCGATCAACATGGTGAAGGGGTACGCGAAGAAGAAAGGGGTCCGCATCCTGATGGATCTCGGCGCCCTTCCCGCCATCCGGTGTCGGGCCGCTCGGATTCATCAGGTGATCCTCAACCTCTTGACCAACGCCATCGACGCCTGCGGCGAGGACGGCGAGGTGCGGGTCCGCACGGAGACCGAACCCGACGCGCTGGG
>CALCIC010000165.1 GCA_937907405.1 uncultured Isosphaeraceae bacterium
CCCGCCGCGAGTTCGGCGGCTCGCTCTGGAACGAGGTTCGCGGAGACGAGGGGGGGACGACGCCCGCCGTCGACCCGGCCCTCGGTTCGGCCCTGTTCCAGGCGGTTTACAAGGCGATCCAGGCCGGTCTGGTCCGCAGTTGCCACGACCTCAGCGAGGGAGGTCTGGCCGTCGCGCTGGCCGAGATGGCGTTCGCCGGCGGAGTCGGCGCCGAGATCTCGCTCCGCGACGTTCCGTGCGACGACGACGCCGCGCACGACGCCTCGCTACTGTTCTCGGAGTCGCCGTCGCGGTTCCTGCTCGAAATCGAGCCCCGATTCTACAACGCCGTGGGGGGCCTCTTCGGCGGCCTGCCCCTTGGAAAGCTGGGGGAGACCCGCGTCGCGGCCGACGGCGAAGCCGCGCGGCTCACGATCACCGGCCTGGACGGCTCGGCGGTCGTCGACTCCCCCCTGTCGGCCCTCGAAGCGGCCTGGCGGCGTCCGCTCGACTGGTAGCCGTCCGCGCCCGAACGAAAATCCACTCCTATTTATTGTCCATAATTTTGGATGTCTCTCAATGGGGAACGACCCTATGTTAAGATTCGTTACATTCGTGGACGGGTCCAACCTGGACGGGGTGCTCAAGCACCTGAACCTCCGCGTCGACGACTACGGCGCGTTCTATCGCCACGTCTTCGAGCAGAGCGTGCATTACTGGGGTCGAACGTTCGCCGAGGGGTCGCAATGGCCGACCGCCCAGCACACGCGGATTTACTGGTACGTGGTCGGCAAGATGGACGAGTGGGACCTTAACGACCCCAAGGCCGAAGCCCGGCTCCGCGCTCGATTCGAGATGAACCCTCGGCTCCGCGACGCTTACATCGAGGACGTCAGTCGACGGCTCTCGGACGCGTCCATGGAGCGCCGATTCGAGGAGGCCTGGAACGTCTGCTTCGGCGAGACCCGCGAGTGGTACGACAACAAGCGCCGCGCCCTTGAGCGAAAGAAGCGGTTCTATCACGGCGTCCAGTCGGCCACCGACTTCGTCGAGATCCGCCAGGAAGGCCACTGGAAAGTCGACCTGCTGCACCATACGGTCAACGAGAAGGGGCTCGACACGAGCCTGGCCGTCGACATGGTGGCGCTTCAGGACACCTACGACATCGCGCTTTTGATCTCCGGCGACGCCGACGGGATTCCCGGCATCAACTACGTCAAGGGGCGGTCCAAGCACGTCGGCGTGGCCGAGTTCCGCAAGGGGTCGCCGGCCGACTTCCCCGCCAAGGGGACCTCGTCGCGGCTCAAGATCGCCGCCGACTTCGTGGTCCAGATCTACGAGTCGGAGCTGCTCCGACGCAACCTCGCGTACCGCGCCGAACCCGATTATCAGTCGTCGTCGATCGGTTCGTCCGACCCTGCCTATTAACTCATTGACGGAGTTTCGACAAGCAACATGACCACCAAGGCGACGCCTCGCGTGATCGTGCTTCGGGCGCCGGGGACCAACTGCGAGGAGGAGACGGCGGCCGCCTGGGAACGCGCCGGCGGCCGGGCCGAGACCTGGCACGTCGGCCGCCTGCTTGA
>CALCIC010000166.1 GCA_937907405.1 uncultured Isosphaeraceae bacterium
ACGGAGATAGACGTCGTCGCCGTAAATCACGTAAACCGGCTTCAACGCCTGGGACGAGGCGCTCCGCAACCATTCCAGACCCCGCATCGCCGCTCCCTTCTCCGCCCGATACGCCCGAATCAAGACCTTCCAACCATCGCGCATCGTCTCACAAAGCCTTCTCCGTGACGAGCGGGAAAGCGCGGCGGCGCCGTCGCCCCGGGGTTCCGGCAAGAATCCATCGAAAATCCGCCTTGACCGGCCCGAAGCAGATCATACACTTGATTGAAACGATTGTTTGAAACACGTGTTTTGGCCTTGAGGTTGGGGTGCCATGCCTGAGCAAGATCCCACGAAGACGAGGTTGCTGGAAGCGGCGGGGCGGGAGTTCGCCGAGAAGGGGTACGAGCTGGCGCGGGTGCGGGCGATCTGCGAGCGCGCCGGGGCGAACCTGGCGGCGGTGAATTACCATTTCGGCGACAAGGAGCAGCTTTACCGAGAGGTGCTGCTTGAGGCGCACCGTTGCGGGCCGGACCCGTCGACGGCGCCGGAGCTTGGGGCGTTGTCGACGGCCGAGAAGCTGCGGGCGTTCATCGCGCATTTCATCGAACACGTCATCGGATTGGGCGACACGGATTCGTGGCAGAACCGGCTGATCATGCGGGAGATCGTCGACCCGACGCCGGCGCTCGAGTTCCTGGTCCGGGAGTCGATCCGTCCCCGGTTCGAGGCGCTGCGGGCGATCATGCGGGAGGTCCGCCCCGACGCCGACGCCCAGCGGATCGACGTGCTCTGCTTCAGCGTGATCGGCCAGTGTCTGCATTACAAGGTGGCGACGCGGGTGATGGATCGCCTGATCGGCGCCGACCGTCGCGAGGCGTTGACGGCGGCTTACCTGGCCGATCACATCGCCGAGTTCACGCTGGCGGCGCTGGGGCTGGGGCCCCCCGTCGCGTCGTCGGAGGCCCAGGTCCGTTCTCAGTCATAAGGATGCGATGATGAGCTGGATCGCGCTCAAGATGCTGGTGGGGGACCGGGCCAAGTTCTTCGGGATCGTGATCGGCCTCACGTTCGCGGCGGCGTTGATCACGCAGCAGGGGTCGATCTTCTGCGGCCTGATGCTGCGGACCTGCGCGCAGGTGACGGACGTCACCGGCGCCGACCTCTGGGTGATGGAGCCCAGCGTCCGGTTCATCGACGACGCCAAGCCGATGCTCGAGAGCAACCTCCAGCGGGTTCGCGGAGTGAAGGGGGTGAAGTGGGCCGTGCCGCTGTACAAGGGCAACGGCCGGGCGAAGCTGACCTTCGCTCCCGACGCGATGAAGGAGAAGACGTTCCCCCCCGACCGGCTCGCCCGCGACCGGGAGCGCGAGCAAGCCAAGCAATCGGCGGCGCCCTCGAACGTGTTCACCAAGGTGCTCGACCTGGTCGTCCCCGACGTCGACTCCGCCCCGACGCCGCCGGCGCGGTGGTACAGCCCGGGCCTGGTGAACGTGATCGAGCAGGTGATCTTGCTGGGCGTGGACGACGCGTCGATGGTCGGCGCGCCCCCCGGCGGCCCGATGCTCGGCGCCGAACCCCGGGGGCGGATGTGGGTCGGCTCGCTCGAAGACCTGCGCCGGCCCGAGTCGATCGTCGTCGACCGCGTCGGCCTGCGGAAGCTGTTCCCCGGCTGCCATCTCGACGAGCCGTTCACCGATCCTCCCGAATCCGACGAGGCGTATCTGGAACGGCTGCGGCGGTTCATCGCCTCGACGCCCGAGATCGAGATGAACGACCACCGGGCGATCATCGTCGGGGTCTGCGAGGCGACCCGGACGTTCACGTCGAACCCGGTCGTCTACACGCTCTACAGCCGGGCCAAGCAGTTCATCCCGATGGAGCGGAAGATGCTCACCTACATCCTCGCCAAGACCGCCGACGACGAGAACGGCGCCAAGGCGCCCGCGGCGGTGGTCGCCGATCGGATTCAAAAGCAAACCGGCCTGGGCGCGCTCACCAGCGAGGCGTTCATGTATCGGACGATCAAGTATTACCTGATCTATACGGGCATCCCGATCAACTTCGGGATCACGGTTTTCCTGGGCTTCTTGGTGGGGACGGCGATCGCCGGCCAGACGTTCTACAACTTCACGATCGAGAACATCCGCCAGTTCGGATCGCTCAAGGCGATGGGGGCGTCGAACAGTCGGATCGTCGGCATGATCCTGTTGCAGGCGGCGGTCGTGGGGACGCTCGGCTACGGGATCGGCGTCGGGCTCTCCACGCTGTTCGGCTTCAAGACGCTCGACCGCTGGGGGAACCCGACCGAGCTGGCCTACTTCACCCCCTGGCAGCTCTTGCCGACCACGGCCGTCGCCATCGTGTTCATCTGCGTTCTCGCCAGTCTGATCAGCGTCCAGCGCGTCATCCGCCTGGAGCCGGCCATCGTCTTCCGAAGCTGACATTCGGCGTGATCGCGGGGCGGGGGCCTGGGCTCGATTCGGTGCGATCGGGGTGGAGGAGGTTCATCATGACGGCGGCGGAATCGACGCTAGAGGCGGGCGAGGGGGCTTCGGGCCTTCGGACGGCCGTGCGGATTCGGGGGCTGTCGAAGCACTTCGGATCGGGCGATCAGCGGGTCCAGGCCCTGGCCGGGATCGACCTCGATCTGTACGCCGGGCAGATGTCGTTGATCGTCGGCCCTTCGGGGTGCGGCAAGACGACGCTGCTGTCGGTGATCGCCGGCATCCTCAACGCCGACGAGGGGGAGGCGTCGATTTTCGGCCAGGACGTCGTCAAGATGAGCGACCGCGCCAAGACCCGGTTCCGCGCCGACCGGATCGGCTTCGTGTTCCAGCAATACAACCTGCTGCCGGCGTTGACCGCCGCGGAGAACGCGTCGATCCCGTTGGTGATCGCCGGCTGGCGCAAGGCGCCGGCGGTCCAGAAGGCGGCCGAGGTTCTGGCGGCCGTCGGCATGGGCAAGAAGCTCTGGAGTCTGCCGTCGCAGCTTTCGGGCGGTCAGATGCAGCGCGTGGCGATCGCCCGGGCGCTGGTCCACGACCCCCATCTACTGGTTTGCGACGAGCCCACCGCGGCGCTCGACCACGACACGGGGATCACCGTGATGGAGCTGCTCCGCGAGAAGGTCGTCCGGCCCGATCGCGCGGTGGTGGTCGTCACCCACGACAACCGGGTGTTTCACTTCGGCGACCGGATCGCCCACATGGACGACGGCCGGGTCGTCGAGATCGAGGAACGCAACGGCCGTTCGGCCCTCTGAGCGAATCGTCATGTCAGCAGACGGGGACGCCCGACAGCACGAAAACGGAGTCAGGAGTCACGGAGCTCCTCGGGGTGGCACGGGTTCCGTACTCGGACCCCGTGGAAGCAAGCCCCGGCTCCTCCACACGGGGTCGAGTACGAACCCGCGCCACCCGTCGACGCGTCCTTCATCTTCTCTAATTCCCCGACCATTCCCATCTCTTTCATTCGGACTCGATCTCATGATCACGCGAATCGTGCTGCCGGCCGTCGCCGTGCTCGGCGTCTTGCTGGCGATCCACAGCGTCTTGCCGTACGACGTGAGCTTGAAAGCCGGCAAGCCGGTCTTCAAAAGCAAGTCGCCGCCGACGTCGACCCCGTTGCAGAGCCCTCCGGAGCAGCCCTCGCGGTTCCGCGCGAGCATCCACGGCATGGGCCTGGTCGAATCCCAGCGCGAGAACATCCCGATCGGCACGCCGGTCCCGGGGCTGGTCGTCGAGGTCTACGTCGACGGCCGTCCCGACTACCAACCGCCGCACAAGCGGGTCGGCGACCGCGTCGCGAAGGGGGAGCCGCTGTTCCGGATCGACGACCGCGACCTGAAGGCCGAGCTTCAGACCCGCGAGGCCGCGCTTCTGGCGGCGGAGGCGCAGCTTCGGCGGCTCGTGCGGATGCCGAGGGCCGAGGACGTGCCGCCGGCCGAGGCCGCCGTCGAGGAGGCTCGGGCCAAACTGTTCGACTCCGAGGCCGCCTTCAATCGCGACGCGCAGCTCTATGAGCGGAAGATGCTCGCCGCCAGCGACCACGACCGCTCTCGTTACGCCGTGCAAGCGGCGAAGGCGGCGCTGGCCCGGGCCGAGGCCGATCTGGCGAAGCTCAAGGCCGGCGCGTGGAAGGAAGACGTCGAGGTCCAGCGCGCGGCGGTCGCCGAGGCCCGCAGTCGGGTCGAAAGCGTCAAGATCCTGCTCGAACGTCTGGTCGTCCGCGCGCCGGTCGCCGGCGAGGTCTTGCAGGTGAACGTCCGCCCCGGCCAACTCGCGACGCTGTCGTGGAAGGAGCCGATGGTGGTCATCGGCGAGGTCCAGCGGCTGCACGTCCGGGTCGACGTCGACGAGAACGACCTGTTCCGGTTCCGCGAGGGCGTTCCCGCCGTCGCCACGCTCAAGGGGCGGCCCGAGCCCGAGTTCCCGCTCCAGTTCGTTCGGATCGAGCCTTACGTGATCCCTAAGCGGAGCCTCACCGGCGACAACTCCGAGCGCGTCGACACCCGGGTTTTGCAGGTCCTCTACGCCCTCCCCGACTCTCCCCCCGCGCGGGTTTACGTCGGCCAGCAGATGGACGTCTTCCTTGACGTCGGCGGGTCGTGAAAGGAGTGAAGGCCAGGATCGGCGATCCCTCGGTTCAGGCATGAGGATCGGCCCGAAACGAGTCCGTCGAGAGAACGAACCCGCGAGAGCGTCGCTCGTGCGGGCCGGTTCTCGTTCACGGCGACGATTCGGGCGCTTGGAGACGAGGCGCTCGCGCCGACGTGACGCTACTCACGCGACGCGAGACCGAGGCCGAGGCTCAGTGCTTGGGCGCCTTGGCGGCTTGCTTCTCGAAGAACTTGTCCTCCGCCTGCTTCACCTCGTCGGGCCGATTGTCGTTTTCCGCTCCCGGAGGCGGGGGAGGGGGGAGCGACTCGCCGCAACCGACCGACAGGAAAGGAATGAGAACGGCGAACAGCAAGGGCAGCTTCTTCATCGTGAAATCGACCTCCGTCGATTGAGGATGCGCGGTGAGGACGCCGGGCCCGCGACGGCCCCGGCGCCGGGCGTTGTTGGATCTATTAAGGCGATCGGCTGGTGGAATTCCACCCATGGCATAGAGCGGTTGACACATGA
>CALCIC010000167.1 GCA_937907405.1 uncultured Isosphaeraceae bacterium
GGGACAGACCGGAGGAACGGCCGGCGGTCAGTCGGGCGTCGGCAAGGGGGGCGCGGTCAACCTCGGGCAACGCGATACAATCGCGGGATCGGAAGATCGTCCCCGCGCGGGGCAGCAAGTTCTGGGTGGTCGTTCGGGCTCAGGCGACCAGCCGACCTCGCTCGCCCTTGCAAATGACGGGGGCGTCGGCAGCGGCGGCGCCCCTCTTCAAGATGCCGGCGGCAACGGCGATCCGGGCGGCGGTTTGGTCGACCTCGGCGTCGGCTTCGGCGATCCCGTCGGCATGATCGACCTCGGCGTCGGCCTCGGCGATCCCGTCGGCGAATCGATTGACGCCGGCGGCGTTCAGGTCGTTCCGGAAGCGTCGTCCTTGCAACTCGGCGTGCTCAGCCTCTTTACGATGTTCGTAGGGTGGCTGGGCGAACGTCGGAGGACGATCCGAGGCGGGCGAAAGACCGATCGCGACGCCGACGGTTCGTGATTCGCTCAGATCGTGATCGCGTCGGCGACTGCTTCGATCGTCCCGGGCGCGTAGCCTTCGAGCCGGTTGTTCACGAACACGAACGCCGGCTGAGCGGCCCGGCGCGATCGTTCGGCGATCGTCTGTAGGGCCCGGCGAGCGGCGGGGTTCGGTTCCTGAACCGCCTTGTACGGGCTGTAGCTTTCGACGGCTCGCGCATAGGGCGTGCCGTGCTTCAAGAGCGCGCGGGCGACGCTGAAATCGGCCGTGAACGCGCCCGGCGTCTCGATCTGTTCCAGCAGCTCGGGCATCCGCGTCCAGGCGTTGAACAGATGGGCCGTGTTGCGGGCGCGGAGGATCGAGAAATACTCCTCGCCCAGGTATTCCGGGTTGCGGATCTCGACCGCGTACCGGAATCCCGGGGGGAGCGCGTCGAGAAACAGGCCGAGGCGCTCGTAAAACGCTTCGGGCCTGGCGAACGTCGATTTGGCGATCGCGCCGAACTCGAACATCAAGACGGCGACTCGATCGCGATACCGCCAGAGCGGCCGGGCGAACAGTTCCTTGAACAGCCCGGGATCGAGGAAGCCCTGGTTGACGGTCCCGGCCCGACCGCCGTACCGCGCGTGGTTCGGCCATCGCGGGACGGTCACCTCCTCGGGGACTTTCAGGCCGAATCGGAGCGGCCCCGGCGCGCCGTCGAACAGCGTCTTCCAGTATCCTGGCGAGGGAAACTGGTAGAAGCTGAAATCGCCCCCGACGATCGGGAAGATCTTGCCGTACTCGCGCAGGCACTCGCTCTCGAACTTCTTCTTCGAAAACCTCCCGCGCGTCTCGTAGCGGTCGCTCCGGTAGATTGACCCCAACCACCCCTCGTACTTCCACGACGAGGTCCCGAAGTACAACCCCTGCTCCGCCAAGGCGCGAAGCTTCGGCGCGAGCGCCGCCGCCCGCTCGGGCAGATCGTCCTCGGGCTCAGAGTCGAACAAAGAAAGCTGAGACATCATCACGCGCCGATCAGACGAACGGGTTTCCAGCGAACCGCGAAGGCCCCATTCTAATTCCTCGACCGCCCCGTGACGACGCTCCAGGCCCCGGTTCGAGACCTCTCCCCGCAAACCCCGCCGCTCCCCCTTGAAGATACTATGTTTCCAGTATATACTAGGAACGTAGTAATTCGAGGCGATCGGGGGGCGGAAGGATGGCGAGGCAGGCGAGGCCGTCGGAGTTGGAGCTGCAAGTCCTGGGCGTGTTATGGGATCGGGGTCCGTCGCCGGTCCGCGACGTCATCGAGGCGATGCCGGATGGGAAGGAGCGCGCGTACACGACGATCCTTTCGGTCTTGCAGGTGCTGGAGAAGAAGGGGCTTGTTCGGCACACGCGGCAGGGGCAGGCGAACGTGTATTACCCCAAGCTGAAGCGCGGGCAGGTGCTCGCTCCCTTGATGAAGGACTTGTTGCGCAACGCGTTCGGCGGCAGTCCAGCGCGGGCGCTTCAGTCGCTGCTGGACGGCGCGGAGGTCAAGCCGGGCGACCTTGAAGAAATCCGCAAGGTCATCGAACAGGCGGAGAACGAATTCAAGCGGGGGGAGGGGGAAGGATGAGCGCGCTGAGGATCTTCGAAGACCCGTCGTGGCGATCCCTGGTCGCGGCCTTGCTCCACACGCTCTGGCAAGGGGCCGTGGTCGCGTTGTTGTTGGCCTTCGCGCTGCGTCGATTGCGGGCCGACCGCCAGGAGACGCGTTATCTGCTGGCGCTGGCCGCGCAGTTCGGCGTCCTCGTCGCCGGCCTGGCGACCTGGTCGTGGCTCGACCGCCCCGAAGCCGTCCAACCCAGATCCACCGAGTCCGTCCGGGCCGAGACGTTGGAACGGAAGGCGACGTCGTCGAGCGTCGTCGAGCCGACCGCGGCGCGGGCTCAAGAAATACGGTCGTCGTCGACGGTCCTCGAATCGCGATGGGTAGCAATGCTTGCGATCGGCTGGCTGGCGGGGGTCGGTTTGATGCTGATCAAGAGCGCCGGCTCGGTGTTCTCGGCCCATCGCTTGAGCCGCGGCCCGCGCGTCGAGGCGCCCGCGATCGTCGCGCTGTTCGATCGGCTTCGGGACGAACTGAGAATCCGTCGTCCCATCCGAATGGTGGCCTGCGACGCACTCGCGGGGCCGGCCGTCCTGGGACTGATCCAACCGACGCTGATCCTGCCGATTTCCTTGATGACGGGCATGCCGCCCGATGCGGTTCGGGCGATCCTGGCGCACGAGTTGTCCCATATCCGCCGCCATGACTACGCGGTGAACCTGGCGCAGATGCTCATCGAGTCGCTCCTGTTTTTCAATCCGATGGTTTGGTGGCTGGGCCGACAGGTCCGGATCGAGCGTGAGGCGTGCTGCGACGCCCTGGCCGTCCGCGTCCTGGGCGATCCGCTCGTCTACTCGCACGCCCTGGCGGACTGGGCGACCCGGACGTCGTCATCGCTCGGACTCCCCGCCTGGAACGGCGACGGCCGGCCTTCCACGTTGCTGGAGCGGATTCGCCGCGCCCTCCGCCCCGCCGATCGGTTCGGCCCCCAACGGATCTCGGTCGCGGGCCTGGTTCTCCTGCTTGCCGTCGGGCCGATCCTGCTGGCGTTGCTCTGGAAGGGGACCCAGGCCGCCGTCGTTCTGGCCGCCCAGACGCTTTCCCCCGCGCAGCGGATCGAGAGGATCGAGGAGGCGGAGGCGCGGTTCGGGACTCCGGCAAACCAGTCCGACGCCAAAGCCGTCCTCAAAGGGACGATTCGGACGTCGGACGGAAAGCCGGTCGGCTCAAAGGTGCGGACGTCGTTACGCGTCTCCAGCGGCAACCACAGCAGCATAAGCACCGCCGGGAGTCTCAGCGACGTCTTTTCAATCGAGTCGGGAACCGGGACCGCCTGGATGATCGCCGAGCCCGACGATTACGCCCCCGCTCTGGTCGGTCCGTTCAGGGCGGAAGGGGGCAAGACGATCGAGGATATCGCGATCGTCCTCGATCCCGGCTTTCCCTACAAAATCCGCATGGTCGACGAGCAAGGCGGGCCGATCGCCGGCGCCCTGGTCAACGGGGGCTTGCTCGTCCAAGGCGGCTGGAGCTCGAGCCGCGCGGCCTGGACGACGGATGCGGACGGCGTCGCGACGATCCCCCACGCGGCGTCCAGGCCCTACGGCTTCTCGATTACGGCCCCGGGATTCCAGAAGTCTGAAGCGAGCTTTCGGGCGACCCCCCAACCGGGAGGCGCGACGACGTTCACCCTTCAACATGCGAAGGCCACGCGCGGGATCGTCGTCGATCGGGCGGGCCGCCCCGTGGCTGACGCGGCGATCCGAATCATGGCGGAGTATCGAATCGACCAGGGGAGCAGTTCCTATGGGACGTTCGGCGGCGGAGTCCTGGGCGAGTCCGACGCCGAGGGACGATTCCAACTCGACACGTTGCGAGACGGGGCGATCTACCTCCTGTACGTCGAATCGAAAGACAAGGAGCGCGGGTTCATCCGCAACGTCCGGCCCGGTCGAACGGATCTCAGAGCAACGGTAGTCCCCTGCCCGAAGCTCGAAGGGCGGGTCGTCGGAGACTTGAAGTCCCTTGAGCATGACTCGGGCGTGCCCGTCGTATGGCAAACGCAGATCGTGCCGACCGGATTTGAGTCAGGCGCCGATACGACGCGACTGAGTTGGAGAGTCGTCGTCGATCCGAACGGCAGTTTCAAGCTGGATAACCTCGTCCCCGGCGAAGTCGCTCTCCGGGCGAGAAATCACGTCTGGCGGTGGCCGATCCCCGCGACGACTGGCCCGCTGACGGTTGATCTGAATCAAGCCCCCGAGGGACAAGCCCTGCGCCGAATCGTGCTCCAGATCGTCTCGGCGGAAGGGGAGATCTCCGCTTCGGGCTCGATCCGCATTAACTACAAGCAAGGTGATGTCGATCTTGATCGTAAGGTTGAGCTTCGCGATGGTCGAGCGGGCTTCGACGCACCGGTCGGTTGTCGGGTGAGCTATCGAATCGATTCCCTGACTGGATACTGGTTTCCGAGCGGCGATTTGGCTGTTGATTCGGGAGACGGAGAGCAAGCGGTCGAACTCCGGGCGGTCGCCGCGGGGGCGATCGTGGGACGGGTCCTGTCAGCCGACGGCGCGCCGATCGTCGAGAACGTGAGCCTGAACTGCAAGGCGGTAGCCAATCCTCCGGGCCTTGAGCAGCAATACTTGCACGTCAACAACGTGAGCGTGGACGCCGACGGCCGGTTCTTCATCTCGCCCTTGCCGCTGGGGGGGACCTACGCCGTGGTCGCGAGCCGAGGACACGCTCCGCAAGCGAGCGATACCATCCGACTGGACGATGCCGCGCCGACAAGGGAGGTCGAGATCCGGCTGCCGCGCACGGCCGCCTCGAGTGGAAGGGTCCTCAGCCCCGACGGGCTTCCGCTCCGCGACGCTCCCGTCTCCCTCGCCCTCGACAATCCGATCGTGGGAACGAGTTGGGGACCGCCGGTCCTCACCGACCACGACGGGCGGTTTCAGTTCGACGACCTGGCGGCGGACCGGGACGGATATGCCGTCAAGCTGGACTTCCGGAAGGACTTTCAGCCCGTCAAGGCGCCGTTGCGACCGGGAGGCGCCCCCGTCGAGATCCAGGTTGAGCGCGGAGGCCGCCTCGAAGGCCGGGTCGTCGAGGCGTCGAGCGGTCGGCCGATCCCCGGCGTCGCGATGTACGCGATGACGCACACGCCGGGCGCCCCGACCAGCTACCGGCGGTTCGAGCCGGAATCCGTGACCGACCAGGACGGCCGATTCCGGTTCAGCAACTTGCCCGACCAACCGGTAGAATTGAACGACGGCGACGGCCTCCAATGGGAGTCGCCGACCACGCGCGAGGCCCGGCCGGGCAAGACTCCGCCGATCCTCATCCGCGCCACGTTGCCGACCTGGAGCCAGCTCAAACCGATGGCCCCGACGAATTGACCGACCGCTGGTCGCGGCGAGGTCGAAAGCTCGGGCCGGTTGTAAAGCCCGCCGCGTGGATTCCGCCACCGTGCTTCACGTTCAAAATGGCAGTCGCGTCGTATGTTCTCAGTAAGGGAAACTCCGCGCGGAGCGTTCCGACTCTTTGACAATTCGGTATCGGTGAAGGCCGAAGCTGCGTCGAGCCTTCGCAAATCCGCGCGAACGAACCCAACCGATCAGGGGGCGGCCGGGGTCGTTGGGACGGCGGCATCAACGTCGAGAATCATCGTGATCCGCGCGAACGAACCCAATCCGGCAACGCGGGGGGACTACCGCTGTAAGTTTTAAAGCATTGCAAATTAAAGACTTGGGACATCCGGATGTGTCCGTCCTCCACGAGAAATCTGAGGTTTCGCGACGAACAAAGCCAATTTCCGCGAGTCAGGTCGTCGGACCACGAACGACGGGACGAGGGCGGAATTCCGCGCGATCAAACCCAAAACTCGTCGTCGGTTTCATCGCCAGATCGGCTCTGGGGGCGATCTCCGGAGGGCTTCCGCTTTCTTAGGGGTCCTAAAGAAGAAATCTCGCCTGAACCTCCGCAGCGAGAAACGGAAAAAAACCATCCACGGATTGCGCAGATTGACGCAGATTTCAAACGGGGAGGGATTCCGATCCAATCTCCTCGTTTTTCCAATCTGCGTGAATCTGCGCAATCTGTGGATGGTTTCTCTTCCTTGGCTTGTACCTCGAACATTTGGGCGAGGTTGCTTTGTTCATATGCCTTATGTCAGCCGTCGCGCTGAACGTGATCGCCGACCGGTCTCGGCCGGGGCGCGACGCGGAGGCCGGCCTTGCCGAGTCGGCTAAGGAGGATCGGCCAGTGTCGCTCGTAGCTGCGGGCGTCCATCGTGTGCAGGCAGGCGATCGTCTCGCGATCGTGCCGGCCGACGACGCGGGCGCCGCCGGGGGCGCGGAACAACGCCCGGCGGACGGCGTTGACGCTCGGCGCCACGACGTAGAACCGCCGATCGGGGGCCTCCTCTTCGTGCCAGGGCCGATCTTTGCTATCCTGGTGGTTCATGCTTGCGATTCCGCGAGCGGCTGATTCTGGTTCTCGGGGCTTTGCGGCCATGGTCGATCCTCCCAGCAATATTCGGGCCCATCAAGCCGAGCAAATCCTCGAGGTCGTCTGGCCCGGCGGCGAGACGAGCCGATTCCCGTATCGGTTCCTTCGTTCGGAGTGCCCGTGCGCCAGTTGCCGGGACGAGTGGACCGGCGAGCGGATCATCCGGATCGAGCACGTCCGCGAGGACGTCAAGCTTGAAGGGTTGGAGATGGTCGGCAATTACGCGGTTCAACCTTCGTGGAGCGACGGCCACTCGTCGGGCATCTTCACCTGGGAGATGCTCCACGACCTCGCCCCCCAGATCCCGTGACGCCGATGCTTACCGTTGCGATCCCCACCTGCAACGGCGAGCGCCACATCGCCGAAGCCTTACGGGGAATCTTGGATCAGGAAGACGCGGCGTTCGATTTGCTCGTCTGCGACGATTGTTCGGACGACCGCACGCTCGAATTGGTTCGCGCGCTGGCCGGCGACCGCGCGCGGATCGTGACCGGATCGGAACGGGTCGGCCTGGCGGGGAACTGGAACCGCTGCATGGCCGAAAGCCGCACGCCCTGGGTTGCGATCTTCCATCAAGACGACGTGATGCGGCCGGGGCATCTTCGCGGTCATCTCGAGGCGATGGAGCGAGAGCGAGCGTACGGGTTGGGGTTGATCACCGGCCCGGCCGACGTCGTCGACGCTTCAGGGAGTCCGGTCGCGGCCG
>CALCIC010000168.1 GCA_937907405.1 uncultured Isosphaeraceae bacterium
GAGCAGTGGCTGAAGTCGTTGACCGCGCTTCGGGCGGGATTCCTGAGCTATGATCCGATGTCGCGGGCCACGGCCGCGATCGTCGCCGCCTCGGCGCTCGACCAGTTCAGCGTCGAGCCGGCCCCTCGGCAATGGATCGAGGCGCTCGCGCCGATCCACGACGTCTTCGCCGCGAGCCTCGCCGACGCGGACGGAATCGTCCGCACGCTGGTCCTCAACGAGGTCCGCCGGTTCTGGGTCTGGATGCCCGGCCGGTCGCTCACCCCGGCCGAGGAAGACGCCCTGGCCGCGTGGAAGGAAGGGTTGCACGGGCCGATCGTCCGCTGCCTGTCCAGCAACGACCGCGAGACCAAGATCGCCGCGATCAACACCCTGGGCTACCTTCCGGTCGACCTGGCGGCCGCCCCCGCCGTCGCCTACCTCGACGACGAATCGGCCGACGTCCGCCGACAGGTCCTCATCTCGTTCGCCGGCCGTCCCAACATCCTCACCGTCGACATGCTGCTCAAGCGGCTCCACGACCCCGACGAGGGGATTCGCGAAGTCTCGAAGTCGACCCTTAAGGTCCGCGGCTTGAATCACGAGCTGATCAGCCTGGGGGGACTGATGACCAGCCCCAAGGCCGACCAGCGGGCCTCGGTCGTCGCGCTGGTCAAGGACCGCGTCGACATCGACCCGGTCGTCTGGCTGCTCCAGCTCTCGCGCGACGCCGACGAGTCGGTCCGGCTGCACGCCGTCGAAGCGCTGGCCGCTCACAAGCCGCAGACGGTCACGATCAAGCAACGGATCATCGAGATGGCCCACACCGACGCCTCGTCGCGGGTCGCGGAAGCCGCCGGCAAGCTGTTGACCTCCCCCGAGGAGACCACCGCCGCGCTGCCCCCCCTGCCCGGCTCGTCGCTGCTCAACCCCAAGGCCAACTGAGCCCGGCCGAGAAGCGATCGACGACTTCGACACAACGGCGTGGACCGCCCGGAGACGCGTTCTCCGGCCGGTTCACGCCGTTCCGCGTTGCAACGGGAGGGCGAAGCGAGCGTCCTCACATCCCCCGCAAAAGCTGGATCGAATACGCCTTGAGCGCCCGATCGAGGGCGTCGAGGTCTCCCAGGTGTTCGGTCGCGTCTTCGAGCCGGCGCGTGGGCGCCCGCCGCTGCCGGATCGCGGCCAGGTAGTCGCGGAATTTGGGGGTCCAGTCGGGGACCTGCATCAGGAAGTGGACCAGCAGCCAGCTTTGCGCGTAGGAGAGCACGACTTTCGCGACCAGGCCCTCGCGAAGCAGGGAATCGTCGGCGATCAAATCGCGGAGCGGAATCCAGTCCGCGACGCGCCGGTACTTGGCCAGCTCGTCGAGCCGTCGCACGTTGATTCGGCCGACCGCGCTGGGGCCGATCACCTTGCGCGGTTCGCCGTACGTGCCGAGGCCCTCGATGATGGACGTCGGCGCGTCGCCCGACCGGTTGAGCAGCCCGGTGTTGAAGGTGAGCTGGTGCGTCCCCTCGTGCGCGACGGTCTGAACGTTGAGGTGCGACGACCGCGAGGCCATCGGCACGTTCCGCCAGTCGAAGACGTTCAGCAGGTTCGACGACCGGTCGTAGGCGCCGGTCATCTGCGCCCCGATCCCCATCGAGGCCGCTTCGGGCAACGAGGGCATCCGGAAGAACTTGCCGAACGACCGATCATCGCGAAAGACGAGCAGAATCAGCGTCTGATCCGGCGCCGCGATCTCGAAGCCGCGTTGCTTGAAATGTTTGAGGTAATCGACCGCGAGTTGCTCGCAGTCGCCGAGGATCGACTTCATGAACACGTCGGACGCGTCGCCGATCGCCAGGTAGCGCCGCGACCGGAGTTTGTGGACGCCGTTGATTCCCGCTTCCCGAAGCTGGTTTTCGACCTCGGCGGGATCGGCGTCCTTGATCTCGATCGGCACGGACTTCCTCGCCGCCGCCTGGGGCGCGGCGAGACCGGCCTGGCCGACGAAAAATCCCGAAACACCAAGGGCCGTCGCCCTCGCCCACCCTCGCCGGCTGAGACCGCCGGCGGCCGCTCCCGTTCTCGTCATCGCCTTGATCCCATCGTCACAAGTCCGTTTCGATCCGTCGCCGCCCCGCCCTCTCGTCTTATCTTAGCCTGTCATCGACCGCGCGGCGTTGGTGCTCTCGTCATGGCTTCTCGTCCTTCGGCGATTGCTGCTTGGACGTCTCCTTAAGCTCCGAGTCGGTGAAGCCAGCCTTCTTCAACAACGCCGTTCGCTCTTCCCCGGACCCGTTTCGGAAGGCCCGCTGATCCTCGGGCGAGAGCTTATTGAGTTTCTCCATCACCGGGCCGAGCCGATTGGAGGAGACGTCCGCCGTCCCCTCGGCCGCCGCCTTGACGGTACGCTCGCTCAACTGATTGAAAACGAAGTCGTCCCATCGGTCTTCTACTTCGTCCAGCGCGGCGTTCAGTTTAGCCGCCAGGCCCCGCGCCTTAGCATCCCGACTTCCTCGATCTTCGAATCTCAGCGACGATGCGTCGCCTACCATCGCGTGCAGTTCGCGCTCAAGTCCGACGGCTCCGTCAAGCATCCTGAGTATGGTCGGCAATGCTTTCGTCGACTGGCCCTTGCGGCGTTCCGCAGCGTCCAGCTTATCGCGAGCGAGGATGACGGACTGCTGCAGCGTCATCTCGTTCGACCGCGCTTTCTCGACCTCGCTCTTCAGCTCCAGGGTTCGCCCGGGAATGGCGAGTTTTTCGAGGACGGTGAGCTTGCCCCTGGCTTGCTCCAGCCGACTTTCCTGCTTTCGATAGAGATTCCGCGCGGAATTCAAGGCGAGTTCAATTCTATAGGACGTCATCAGTTCATCGAGGAATCTGGCCTCGAGTTTTTGCGACTTCCGTTGGATCACATCCAACTTCTTGAGATCTTCGGTCGCCTGCTCGAGGGCGGCCTCCTCCGCGCTGATCTCTCCCTTGGCTTCGGTCAACTCCGTCTTGGAAGTTCCTTCCGTGTACGCCACGACTGCGATCTCAGCGAGCTCGCGGGCGAGTTTCGCTTCCTGGTAGGCGGCTTCCTTGTTCTGGTGCTCGATACGCAAATGGACCAGCCTCTGAGACGCGTCCTCCATCTGCGACTGCGACCGAAGCGCAGCCTCTGTGATCGTCCGGAGCCTGCGGCGGGCGTCTCGGTCGAGTTGCTTGACGTCGACCGACGCGGATTCCTGGGTCGGCGCCTCCGGCGTCGTCCCGACCTCCTGGGCCCCGATCGGCCCCGGAGAGCCCCACACCAGCGCCAGCAGGCCGACGATCCAGACGAGGCGAGACGGCGATCGTGACGATTCGAATTGTGGCGCGGTCATCGAGAAGACCTCTCAGAGCCTGGCGAATGCGAAGGGGACGAGACGTGTGAGCATAATGCGAACCGATCGACGCCTTCAAGCATGCACGAGCGATTTCTCGGATTTCGGTACTCGGGCTCGGTACGACGCGCGGAGATCGACCGACGGCTGATTTTGGATTAGCATCTAGGGAGGCGGGCCGGCTCGGCTCGGCTCGGCTCGGCCCCCGGCGCTCCCGGAACGCAAGCCCGACGCGCAAGCGAG
>CALCIC010000169.1 GCA_937907405.1 uncultured Isosphaeraceae bacterium
TGATCGGCGCGAGCGTTTCGCTGGGCGTCGGCATGATCCTCCGGCCCGACCTGCTGGCGTTCGGGACGCCGTTGTGGCTGGGCGCGATGCTCATGGGCCGCGCGCCGCTGAAGCACTGGCTGATCGGCGGCGCGATCCTGGCGGCCGCCTGCGCCTTCTGGTTCTTCGGCACGGCCTGGGTGCTGGGGGGGGTCGACGTCTACCTGGAGCGGGTCAGGCTCAAGCACGAGGGGGACAAGGCGGGGTTCTCGGTCTCGGCCCGGGGGTTGTTCGAGGGTCTGCTGCGCAACGGGGTGAAGTACGCCCTGTTCCTGGCCTGGGGCTCGATCCTGGCGATCCCGGCGTTCGTCTGGGGGTTCGTCAAATCGTTCCGCGCGGCGAACTGGCGCGAGCTGGCGATCGCGGCGCTTTGGGTCGGGCCGTCGTGGTACTTCTCGTTCCTGATCTTCGCCGGCAACGCGGGGCTGATCTTCCCGTTCCTGCCGCTGTTCTACCTGGGGGCGGCGATCGGCCTGCAACACCTCGCCGGCGAGCGCCGGGCGGTGGTCGCGCTGGGGGCGCTGAGTCTCATGGGGGCGTTGCAGTTCACCTGCGCTCCGCTGTTGCCCCAGCACGACCAGCGCGACGTGATCCTCAATGTGACGTTCCTGAAGTACACCGGCTCGGGCCTGACCGAGCGGTACAACTACAACCTCGACGACTTCGGCGTGTCGCCGGCGCTGGCCGACGTCCGCCGGCAGATGCAACACCCCGAGCCGGTGCCAGTGCCGACGCCCGCTCAGGAGTGACGCCGCGCTCGCAACATGCAGTACAAGGCGTTAGGCCCGCATGCGGAACCGCTCCGCCAGGCCGCTTCCACCGGCAAGGCCGCATTACGAGCCTTTGGCCCGGCTGCGGCGTAGCCCCGTATCGGTGAAAGAGAGGGGAGTGCGAGGAGGTAGATCGCAACTCTCATCACAGCGACGCGTGCTTGATGATCAAATCGCATGTTGACTACCTGAGAATGCGATTGCACGAGGAGAGGCCCGTTCGTTGGTTGAGGATGCACACAAGCGGCGAAGACCCTGACGGTGTCGGCGAGAGCAAGTGATCCGCCCTTGAGGGTGGAAGTACTCTCCTGTCACGGATCTGCTCGAACTACCAGCCCGACGCGCAGGTTTTGATGTTGCGCTGTTTTGCAGAGGCTGACGCGAGCATCCCTTCTCCCCCCGGGAGCGGGGGGAACCCCACTTGTGGGGTCGGGCCGGAACGGCCGGATGAGGGTCGTGGGGCTTCGGGATCGGTCTCGCGAGAATCCGACTCCGTGATGAATCCGGCGACCCTCATCCGCCCTTCGGGCCAATTCTCCCGGGGGGAGAAGGGAATTCGGCCCTCTCTTCTCATGTGATATTAACACAAACGGCGCAACATCAAAACGCGCGAGCGAGGGCCCATTGACCGTTAGCCCGACGCGCGAGCGAGGGTTCGTTGCAGTCCACGTATGTTGAACCCTCGCTTGCGCTTCGGGCTGATATTTCGAATCCGACCTCGCCGACGGCGGTCCCTCATCCAAAAAAGTGTCGGGTCGTCAGCCCCCCGGGAGAAGGGAATTCGGCCCTCGCTTCTCATGTGATCTCAACGCAAACGGCGCAACATCAAAACCTGCGCGTCGGGCTGGTAAGTTCGGCCGTCATGCGACGGCGAGCAAGAGGTCGCGTCGCACGTCCAAGAAACACCTTACAGCAGAGATGACATCGGTGAAGTTGACATGTCAAGGACCTTCGCAATCAAAACCAAGGTCATCTCGAGTTCGAACGCACCTGGATGCTCAATGTCCGGGTATCGCGCTCGACACTCGCCACGGCTTCAGATCCCTCAGGTCGCGCGCGGGCGTTTGGAAGCGAGGTCCGTCGGGCGTTGGGACGGCCGGCGATTGAGCCAGGGCCTGGGCGACCCGGGCGCGGAGGGCCGCGAAGACTTCCGGCTTGAGGGCGCCGTAGTCGAGGACGCCCGCGTCTTCGACGCCGACGCCGGTTCCTCGGCGGACGGCGGACGGTTTGAGGGCCTCGCGGACGGCGTCTCCGACGACCCATCGGGGAACGCCTCGGGCTCGCGCCAGGAGCGCCAGGTATTCGACGTCCTGCTGGCCTCGGCGGTACGCCTTGAGGCGGATCGAGGGGATCGGCGCCGGGTGGTCGGGCCAGGGGGAGGGGTACAGCAGCGCCAGCCGATCGGCCTTCTTCCACGAATCGCGCGTGCCGATCGTCTGCCAGGGGATCACGCCGTCGGCGCCGAGCGACCAGGCGTCGACGCTCCAGGCGACGGCATGGCCGTTGGGCTCGCCGATCGCGTTCGCCGAGCCGTATTCCAGGGCGATCACGCCGAAGTCGCGCTTCTGGTCCAAAACCAGCGATCGATACCGCCGGAACGCCGAGCCCACCACCAGGTAGTCGAGTACGCCGTCGAGCGCGTCGCGCTGCCACTGGGGGCGCGAGACGTCGGCCCGGAAGACCATCCGCGCGGGGCGGTCGCCCCCGGCCCGGCGGACCCCTTCATGGAACGCCTCGCCGAAGTATCGCAACGCGATGAAGTCCTGGAAGTGCGCGGGCTCGTCGAGCAGCCAGGGGGACGACCCGCGCGACCACCCCTTGCTCTTGAAGTCGACCTTGTTGTTGAGGAAGCCCTGGAACAGCGTGCTCCGCCAGCCCTTCGCCGCGAAGTGCTCGGCCGACTGCCGCGCGACCTCCACGAAGGCCGCCCGGTAAGAATCGGGGAACGCCCGGTCGGCCCAGTAGCCGCCGTCGTAGGCGCCGTCCATCGGCGTCGGCCAGTTCTGATGCATCGGTAGATAGAAACATTCGATCGGCACGCCGGCGCGCGGCAGGTCGGCGAACGCCGAGCCGTCGAGGTACGGGCCGAACCGATGGTCCCAGGCGTCCCAGTCCAGCCGCGTTCCGTCCCAGACCGGCGCGCAGCCGTCGGCGACCTTCCCCGACTGCGAGTAGGGCACCCGGTTCAGGACCGTCCGGTGCGCGTGGGCGAGCCGGTAGTAGTCGCGTTCGTTCCGGGGCAGGCCGTAGCAGTTCATCTCGGCGACGAATCCCAGATGGTCGGGCATCGCGAACGGCAATACGGTCAGCTCGACCGGCAAGACGAGTCGCGCCTCGGCCGCCTTGAGCGACAGACTTCCGCGGTGAACGCCGGGCGCGGCGTCCTTGGGCGCGTAGAGTTCGAC
>CALCIC010000170.1 GCA_937907405.1 uncultured Isosphaeraceae bacterium
CGTCCCCGCCGGCAAACTGATGGTCGTCGCCAACGGCATCGATCTGGACCGCTTCGCCTTTTCGGGGCCGCGGCGCGGAGGGCCGATCCTCTGCGTGGCCCGGTTGAGCCCTGAGAAGGATGTCGCCAATCTCGTCCACGCCATGGCGATCGTGGTTCGTGAGAAGCCGGATTGCCACGCCGAGGTTGCGGGCGACGGGCCCTGCCTCCCCGACCTGACTCGGTTGGTGTCGGAATCAGGCCTGGACGGCCGGGTGCGACTGCTGGGCGCGGTCCGGAACATCCCCGAGTTGATGGCCCGCGGCGCCGGCTACGTCCTTTCCTCGCGATCGGAAGGAATCTCCCTGACCTTGCTCGAGGCGATGGCTCGAGGACTGCCCGTGGCCGCCACCCGGGTCGGAGGAACGCCCGAAGTCGTCGCCGACGGCGAGTCCGGATGGCTCGTCCCGCCCGCTGATCCTCCGTCGCTGGCGAAGGCGATCCTCCGCCTCCTCTCCGACCACGAAGCGGCCCGAAGGATGGGGCGGGAGGGGCGCGCGATCGTGGAACGGTCGTTCGACGTTCGGCGGATGATCGACGACTACGAGGCTCTGTATCGCGGGGACGCCCAGCCGCTCCTCGGTTCGGCCGACGGTTGGGCGATCCGTGACGCTCACGGGATCAATCCCGGAACGGAGTAGAGATCGTGTCCCGGACGCTGCACGTGGCGATCATAGCCTCCGAGTTGCCTTATCCTCCGAACGCCGGCAACCGGATTCGAACTCTGAGTCTGACCTCCAGGCTGGCAAAAAGGCACAAGATCACGTTTATCGCTCATCGGAATGACGAAGCCGCGGAAGCGAAGGAATTTCTCCATGGCCATGGAATCGAGTCGGTTCTGGTCGATCATGAAGTTCCCGCAAAGTCCGGCCCTAGCTTTTACTGCCGGCTCGCGGCCAATCTACTTTCCTCTTCCCCCTATTCGGTGGCCTCGCACGCAAGCCCCGAACTGAAAGCGGCGGTGCGTACCTTCTCCCGCGGCGACCGGGTCGACCTGTGGCAGGCCGAGACGTCGACCTTGTTCGACCTGCTGGACGATCTGGATGGCGCGCCGAAGCTGATTATGGCGCACAACGTCGAATCGTTGATCTGGAAGCGCTACCACGAGACGGAATCGAACCGCCTCAAGAAGTGGTACATCGGACGGCAATGGGAGAAGTTCGAGCGATTCGAGAAGCGCGCGTTCTCGCGGTCGTCGCGGGTCGTCGCCGTCAGCGCCGACGACGCTCGGATGATCCGCGAGGAGTTCGGCGGCGGTAGCGTGGACGTCGTCGACAACGGCATCGATCGATCATACTTCGAACGTATCCAACGCAACCCCGACCCCAAGACGATCCTGTTCGTCGGGGGGTTCGACTGGCGGCCCAACCTCGACGCAGTCGCCCTCCTGCTCGATCAGATCTACCCCGTCGTTCGACTCAGGGAGCCCGAGGCCCGGTTGCTCCTCGTCGGTCGCAGGCCCTCCGAAGCCCTGGCCGCGCGCGTCCGGGAATGTCCGGGAGTCGAGCTTCACGCCGACGCACCCGACGTCCGTCCCTTCCTGGCGAGCAGTGGAATCATGGTCGTCCCGCTTCGGATCGGCGGGGGCTCGCGGCTCAAGATCCTGGAAGGACTGGCCGCCGGCCTGCCCGTGATCTCGACGCCCATCGGCGCCGAGGGCCTGGAGCTGGTCCCGGGGCGCCACTTCACCCTCGCCGACGCGCCCCTCGAAATCGCCGACGCACTGCTCCGCGCGATCCAGCAACCCGCGCCGTTTCGAGCCCAGGCCGAAGAAGCCCGACGCTTCGTCGGCGCGCGTTACGACTGGGACGACCTGTCCGAACGCCTGGAACGCGTCTGGTTCGCCACGGCGGATGGAGATGCAATTGCACGATCGACGGTTTCGACAAAGGACGAGCGATCCTAGCGCGGCGAATAGAAGTCCATTTCAGAAAAGTCGGTTGAGCAGAACGGCGTCAAAGTCGGCTGGTCAAATCGCGGAGGTGGGGATCGGTGATGACCTCTCCCTAGAGAACGAACTCCGATTCCGTTGAAATCAATCCAGGATGTCCTCCATGACCTCGCCTTCCGAGAATACGGATCCTCTTCAGATCGCCTCCACCCGATTGTTGACGATCACCTCGATCATCTTGTTCAGCGTCATGGCTTGCATCCGTCCCCGGATGCCCGATGGCGACGGGTTGAGCCACGCCGGCCGAGCGATCTATCTGGGCTTCCTTGAGGGAATGGAGCCGAAGCATCTCATTTCGGCTGCGGCGATGAGGTGCTTCTACCTTCCTGTGGAGGCCCTCGGACTGAGGAACTACGCCATAGGGGCCGTGTCGGCGTCGTCGCACCTGGCGACGATCGGGACGTTTCTGCTGCTGGCGGGAGTCGTCTACCCACGATTCATCAGCGATCGTTTGATATCATTTT
>CALCIC010000171.1 GCA_937907405.1 uncultured Isosphaeraceae bacterium
GCTCGATCCTGGTGCTCCTGATCGTCCTCGGCCTGCCGATGGTCGACCCCAAGAACTGGGGGGGCTCGTTCATCCAGCCTTCGGAAGGCCCCTGGTACGATTTCAAGTACGGCTGGAGCGGCATCCTCCGAGGCGCCGGCGTGGTCTTCTTCGCCTACATCGGCTTCGACGCCGTATCGACGACAGCGCAAGAGGCCAAGAACCCCCAGCGCGACATGCCCATCGGCATCATCGGCTCGTTGATCATCTGTACGCTGCTCTATTTCTTCGGCGCGATCGTGCTCACCGGCGTGGTCAACTTCCGGCAGCTTCACGTGCCCGACCCCGTCGCGGTGGCCACCGACGCGATGAAGATGCCTTGGCTGTCGTTGTACGTCAAGATCGGCGCGATCATGGGCCTCAGCTCGGTGATCCTGGTCATGCTGATGAGCCAGCCCCGGATCTTCTACGCGATGTCCAAGGACGGCCTGCTGCCGCCGCTCGCCGCCAAGATCCACCCGAGGTTTCACACGCCTTACATCACCACGATCATCACCGGCCTGATCGTGATGACCGCCTCGGCGATCCTACCGTTGAGCGTCGCCGGCGAACTGACCTCGATCGGAACGCTGTTCGCCTTCGCGGTCGTCTCCGCCGGCACGCTCTACCTGCGAGTCACCCAGCCCGACGTCGAGCGCCCGTTCCGCGCTCCGTTCATCTGGTTCACCGCGCCGATGGGGGTGATCACGCCTGTTCTTCTGATGCTGCCGTTGCCCATGGACACATGGATCCGGCTCATCGTCTGGATGGCGGCGGGGCTCGTGATCTATCAATTCTACGGCAAGAAAAACAGCGTGCTGGGCAACAAGCACCCCCAGGGCTCGCCCGACGACGTGGACCTCGAAGGCTGAGGCGAAGCTCCCTCCCCTCGCAAGAAATGCTGATTGAAACCGCCGATCGACGGGGGCGCGGCAGTCTCGGGCGTCCCTGTCATCCGCTTCATTGCGCCAATCGTGTTCGGCGCACGATTCGAGATCCCAGATCGTCCCCGACAGCATACGAGCCGGGACGGAATCCCCTCTCCAACTGGAGAAGCGGGAGCGCGCCGGTTCCTTGAGCAGCCACGCCGCATCACATCTCTTGCCGAACGCTCCCGCCCCGATACGGCCATGGCCCACGCCAGCGCGGCATTCCGCCTCGGCCGCCCAATCGCCCGGCCTCGATGGATTCGAGCTTGCTGGAATCGACGGATGCGACAGGCCGCCGCGTGGGCCAGGTCGCGCCGGGTTTGCCGAAAATCCGCATCCGGGCCGGAAAAATGCTCTTGACGGACGGGAGAGAAGGTGGATTAACTATTACGAATTCCGATAACTCTCCGTGCGTACTATCGAAAAACGTGGGCGGGCGAGGCGCATGCAGTTCGAGTCTCTCCAGATTTTCTGCGACGTGGTGCGCTGGGCCAGCTTTTCCAGGGGGGCGCAGGAGAACGGGATTTCGCAGTCCTCGGCCAGCCAGGCCGTCCATCAGCTTGAGGTCCGGCTCGGGGTGAAGCTGATCGACCGGTCGAAGCGTCCCCTGGTCCTGACTGAGCAGGGGATGGTTTATTATGAAGGCTGCAAGGAGTTGGTCGGCCGCTACCTTGAGCTTGAGAATCGGGTGAGGGCGGCGACCGACGAGCGGAAGGTGTCGGGCACGGTGGGGGTGGCGTCGATTTACTCGGTGGGGCTGTTGCACATGAGCCAGTACGTCAAGACTTTCGGGGAGCGCCATCCCGAGGCCAGCGTACGGCTTGAATACTTGCATCCCACCCGGGTCGTCGAACGGGTGATCGGCGGCGACGTCGAGCTCGGTCTGATCTCGTACCCTCGCAAGTGGCCCGAGCTGAAGGTGATCCCCTGGCGCGAGGAGCCGATGGTCCTGGTCGTCGCTCCCACCCACCGCTTCGCCGCTCGCGAGTCGGTGGACGTCCACGAGCTGGACGGCGAGCCCCTGGTCTCGTTCGACGCCGATCTGTCGATCCGAAAGGCCATCGACAGGTGCTTGCGTCATCATGAAGTCGCCGTCGACGTCGTTCTCGAGTTCGACAACATCGAGAACATCAAGAGCGCCGTCGAGGTCTCGGCCGGCGCGGCGATCCTGCCGGAGCCGACCGTCGCGAAGGAAGTTCGTTCCGGCGCCTTGACGGCGGTTCGGATCGACGGCCAGGAGGCGAAACACCGCCTCACGCGTCCCCTGGCGATCATCCATCGCCGGCATGACAAACTGGACCTGACGGCGTC
>CALCIC010000172.1 GCA_937907405.1 uncultured Isosphaeraceae bacterium
CCGCCGCGAGCCGACGGACCAACCGCGAGCTCGGGAGAAGTCCATCCCTCAAGAATGCGCGTCAAGTCGAAGAGGGCCGAAGCGAGGCTCCGCTGGCCCTCGAGGACGTAGCAAGGCCCTTCCGCAGTCGCGCCGGACGCATAAAGCTCCATCGCATGCCCAAGCAAACGAGAACCTTCGTCCAACCACAGCCTCTCAACGGCAGAATCGAAGGGTTCGCGACCCGCGAAAACGTCCCGGCCCCAGCGGCGGATCTGCTCGAGGAATTCGCAGCAGAGCCTCGCGTGGTGCCGAAGGACGGCGTCCAATGTCGCGCACTCCATGCCTTCGCCGTTCTGGCAGCGGATCATCCGCTCGTCGAGGGAAGCGACGTAAGCTTTGACGCAATCCAAGCTGAAAGTCGTCATCATCGCCTCCTTTCCGCCATCAAACATTCGTTTTGCGACAAATGTCCCCAGACCATGTACTCTATAAATGTATACCTCGAAGCTTGATCCAGGTCAAGTCAAGACGACGACTCCGAGACTCCGAGACCGAATAGCCGGCCGGGGCTCGGTAGGTTCTTCCCGGATCGGAAACCGAACCCCAGTCACAGGCCGAACGGTGGAGGCGCCACGGGGGAACCATGGAAATCTCGCGGGTGTCTGAGGAGAAAACGTCGTCCGGCGCGACGTCCGACCGCGTGACAGCCTTTCGGCGAGGGGTTTGAGATGGCGGATCGAGCTTATCTTTATGCTGACGATCGACCCGACGCCTGGGACGAGCCCGAGGAGGGTTACTACGACTCGCGCTGGACGCTCCCGCTCGCATGGTTCTTCTTCTTCAGGCCCGAGAACGTTTTCCTCATCGACGTCTGTTCCCACGGTTCGCGATGGCGGGAGGTCCGTCTGTCGGCCGAGAAGGATGCCGCGCTGAAGCTGTTCGACGTCCGCAAGCCGCTTCTGACGTCGCTCATCGGGCCTCGCCTCAGCAACGCCGCAGTCGACCGCTTCGTTGCGACGGTCGGCGAGCGGCCCGGGCGCTATATACTGTTGAATCCCGCCGAAGTGCTGGGAGGGATCAATTGCGGTTTCGACGACGACCAGGGGCATGCCAGGCGGATCTCCCAGATTCTCGTGGATCTCGGCGACGGCTCATGCTCAGCCGACGCGATTCGCGAGGCGACGGGGCCTTACGTCAAGGACTTATCTCCTGACCCGGACAAATGCGAGTGCCAGATCATCGGCTACACCTACTCATAAGGCGCTGCGAGGGGGCTCGGAAACCGAACCCCCGCCGCTAACGCTCGGATTCCCAGATTTGAAGCGGATATGACGACTTTCTCCTCACCGCCGCCCGCCGTCGGCCGCCTTGCCCCCTCGCCGACCGGTGGCCTGCACCTCGGTCACGCCCGGACGTTCCTGATCGCCTGGCTCTCGGCCCGGAGCGCGCGGGGACGGGTGATCCTCCGGATCGAGGATCTCGACTCCGCGCGCGTCCGCGACGACGCCAGGACCTCCGCGCTGGTCGACCTGCGGTGGCTCGGCCTCGACTGGGACGAGGGGCCGTACATCCAGTCCGAGCGTCGGGCGTTCTACGACGACGCGCTCGACCGCCTGAAGGCCGCCGAGCTTGTGTATCCCTGCACCTGCACCCGGGCCGACGTCGAGCGCGCCGCCAGCGCTCCGCACCCCGAGGACGAAGGACCGACCTATCCCGGCGCCTGCGCCGGTCGGTGCGCGGCCGACGCCCAGGCGCTCGGCGACCGCCCGTTCGCCTGGCGGTTCCGCGTCCCGCCGGGGAGCGTCGCCTGGGACGACCTGTTCCTCGGCCGTCGCGAGCTCGACCCCGCGCGGCTCGGCGGCGATTTCATCGTCGGGCGGAACGGCCTCGGACCGTCGTACCAACTCGCCGTCGTGGTCGACGACGCCCTCAACGGCGTGACCCAGGTGGTTCGAGGCGCGGACCTCGTCCCCAGCACCCCCCGCCAGATCCTTCTCTACCGAGCGCTCGGCTGGACGCCCCCACGGTTCGGCCACGTTCCCCTGGTCCTCGGCCCCGACGGTCGTCGGCTGGCCAAGCGCGACGGCTCGATCAAGCTGGCGACCTTCCGCGAGCAGGGCGTCGACCCTCGGCGGCTGATCGGCGTCCTCGCCCGATCGTGCGGTTGGACGTCGGCCCTCACCACCTCGTCGCCGGCCGATTGGATCGATCGCTACAACCCGGATCTTCTGCCGGACGACCCCTGGGTCATGTCTCCCGACGCAAAGCTCCACGGCCCGTCATAAACCTTCGTGGGATCGCGGCGCAATGTCGTAAAATAAAGGAGAGGTCGAGCCTTCGATTCACTCTCCACGATTCACCCAACGGCTCCTCGCCGGCGATCAACGAGGCAAGGACTTTGATGGGAAGCTTCGGGTGAGCGTCTCGAAAGTGGGTGGGAAGCCTCGTCCAGCAGAGGCGGTTGATGGGTAGCCTCGGATCACCGTTTTTCCCGCTCC
>CALCIC010000173.1 GCA_937907405.1 uncultured Isosphaeraceae bacterium
CGACGATGACCGCCAGCTTGTACCCGTGCTTCGAACCGTATCCCATCTGCTTGCCGATCTGCGCGGGTTCGGGGTAGATTTCGACCCCGATCCCCGCCTTGCGAAGCGTTGCGGCCATGCGAACGACGACCGCCGGATCAGTCCCGGGGAAGTTGGCGATCAGCACCGGGGCGGTCGCCGTCGAGCCCCCCAGCAGGCCGGCCTCCCCCATCAGGGCGAGCAGCCGGTCGAGACCGATCGAAGCCCCCACGCCCGGAAGCCGGCGCGAGATGAACAGGTTCGCCAGGTCGTCGTACCTCCCTCCCGACGCGACGCTGCCGAACTTCTCCCAGCCGTCGACGGTCGTCTCATAGACGATCCCCGTGTAATAATCGAGCCCCCGGGCCAGCCCCAGGTCGATCGCCAGGCGGTCGGTCGAGACCCCGCCGGCGTCGAGCAGGTCGAACACGGTGCGCAGGTTGGCGATCCCCTGGGCGGCTTTCGGGTGCGTCCCAAGCTGCTTCTCGGCCTCGGCGAGGACTTCAACCTTGCCGCGACCGGCTTCGGCGAAGTCGAGAATCCGGGCCGCCTGATCGAGGCTGAGGCCGGAATACCCTTCCTCCGCCGATCGTTGCAGCTCGGCGGCCACGCCGTCGCGGCCGATCTTGGCGAGCTTGTCGAGCGACCGCAGCACCCCCCCCGACTTGCCCGCGAGATCCAGCGATTCGAGCAGGCCGTCGAGGATCTTGCGGTTGTTGAGCGTGATCGTGAACGGCGGGACCGATCCGGCCGTCAACGCGGCGTGGATCATCTGCGCCGTCTCGGCGTCGGCCAGGGCGCTCTCGGTGCCGATCGTGTCGAAGTCGCACTGGACGAACTCGCGGAACCGCCCCTTCGCCGGCCGCTCGCCCCGAAACACCGAGCCGATCGCGTATCGCTTGAACGGGATGCCGACCTCTTCAATGTGCTTGCCGATGAACCGGGCCAGAGGTACGGTCAGGTCGAATCGGAGGGCCAATTCGCCGGGCGTCCCCCCCTTGTTGGTGACCTCGAAGATCTGCCGGAGCACCTCGTCCGACCCGGCGCCCTTGCCGGTCAAGACTTCCATCCGCTCGATATGGGGGGTCTCGATCGGCTGGAAGCCGAACGAGGAGAACGTCGCGCGGAACGCCGCCAGCATCCGCTCGCGGGGGATCATCTCGGCGGGGAGCAGGTCTCGGAGCCCGCTGGCCACCCGGGGGTCGATCATCGGTGTCAGCCTTTAGGGATTGTCGTCGAACGGGTTGGGATTTTGAACGATAAAGCGTAGCAGAAACCGCCGGCCCCCGGCAACCGCGCGAGCCGTCCCGCTCGATCGCCGCGCGCCATCGTCGGCCCAACCGCTCTCATCCGCATTTTCGATCGCGGGCCTGTTGCCGTGTCGGCCTCTGCAAGACAGCGCAACATCAAAACTGACGCTTCGGGCTGGCATTTCGGCCGTCACGTTCCCAGAACACGGCGTCAGTCCACGCTCAATCCATGTATTCCGTGCAATCGCCTTCGTCGCGACACGCCGCCCCTGAGTTTCGGTCGGCCGGGGGGAATTGACCATCGAAGCCGCGATTCGGTCGTACGCTAGAAGATGGACGATTCCATGAATCGCCCGGCTCTATCTCAATCCGGCGGTCGGAGTACGGAGGAGGGCTCGGCCTCGTTTGCGAGCCGCGCGCGAACGAAGCCGTTCACGCGTCCGTTTCGAGCAAACGAACCCGCGCGGCCGGTAAAGGATCTCGATCCGGGACCGGGGACGTCATCCATGGGGCGACGAACGAACTGTCATGAGCCGTTGGCTCAACCCGTCCCATGAAAAGTGGGTCGGG
>CALCIC010000174.1 GCA_937907405.1 uncultured Isosphaeraceae bacterium
GGGGGGGAAGGGAGCGGATACCTTTCATCTCCGAGACGCGACGTGCGGACTCGACTGTTCCGCTCGTAGCAGATGTACAACATGATCGCCGCGACGACGAAGAAAAAAATCGGCAGCACCCAGGAGACGCCGCTGAGGACCGGAACGCGCGCCCAAAATAATTGGGAGTGTGTCGGAAGTGGATTCCCTGAGCCTGTCGACGGCGGTAGCCAGAGGCGGCCGGCATACCAACCGCCGCCCTTGGCTTTCGGATCGTGCTCGGGGGGAACTTCAGCCGCCAGTGGAAGCAGCCCTTTCTGGCTGGCGACGGTCATCCATAGAGCAGGCCCTCGGTGCGCACCGTCGGACGACTTCCAATCGTAATCGAATAATTCCCGCTCTATGGATTCTTGCTCCTTCGGTCGAGCGAGTTCCAGGAGCTGCGCGAGCGTCGCGTTGTAAACCCCGTAGGCCGACTGGTCGGGGAGAATCACGATTTGCTCCGGGCGGTCGGCGTCGAAGACCCACATCGGATGGTTGGAGACGAACAAAGTGCCGCGCAACAGACTGATGCTGTCCTCGCGCGTGAAGGTGGGCTCCGCCTGGGGGAGGACGACCAGGGCGTCGGGGCAGTTGGTCCGGATGAACTCGGCGACGAAGTGGCTGTCCCTGACGTCGGTCGCCGAGAGGTAGACGAATCGGATGTCGAGGTCGTTGATCTGCTCCGCCACCCGAAGCAGACGAAGCTCGTCGCTGGCCGAAGTGAACGCGGGCGCCTCGGGGCGGAGGAACTCGGACTTCTCCGACTGCTCCTGGTCGAAGTGGAGCCGCGCGGCGGTGCGGAGCCGAGGAGACGACGACGAGTCCGACTGTCCCTGGCGAGCATACCGCTGCCTCACCTCGGCGATCTGCGCGGGGAAGGTGAACTGATAGATGTGGAAGCCGTGCAACTCATGCGACTGAGCCGACTCGGTCGCCAGGGCGCCATAGCCCGTCGTCTCCTCGCTCAGGAAGGCGAGGCGTGAGTTGCCGACTATCGGGCTCACGTGGTCTTTCAGGTACTCCAACGCGAACTTCTGCATCTCGTTGGTGCCGTAGATCACGTTCTTGAGGTCGACGGTCGACTTTGCCTTCGGAGAGGCGAGGGCCTTCTCGATCCTGTCGACGTCGAGCGAGACCGCCGCGCCGTTGATCCAACGTACGCCAGGCGGGGGGGCCTTCTCCCCGGTCGGGTCCGGGTCTGCGAGCCAGGGCTTGAGCGTGCGCACGATCGACGAGACCGAACCGGAGAAGTTGGGGCCGATGATCCGAATCGGGCCCGGAGGGCATCGCTTCCGCTCGATCTTCGCGGCGACGTCGAGGCTCGTCTGGAAGATCGCCGTGTCAACCCCCTTGACCGGCGTCTCGGGCACGAGGAGCAACACGGCCAACTCATGATGTCCTTCGGTCGCCCCCTGGCCGGGCGCCAGCTTTCGAAGCAGCACGACCCCGGGCGTTCGTGCGGTCGCGACCCCGTCCGACGCAGCGAGGCTCATGCTCATCTTGCCCGACGTCGGCTTCGTCGTGGGGATCTCGACCTTCCCGCCCGAAGGGCTCTTCCATTCGATCCGGTAGCCGTCGAGCACGTATCCCGTGTTGCGGAGGGCCAGCAGCATCGCGGCGACCGTGCTGTCGTAGTAGTATGCGGAACCGGACAGGCTCGGGTCCGCGACCATGCAGATCAAGACCTTGAGTTCGTCATGGGTTTCGCACGGATCGATCAACCAATCGACGACCAGGGACGGATCCAAGGGGCCCCCCTCGGTCGAGGGGGGTTGGCGGAGATGAGCAAGCTGCTCTTTAGTCAATCGAGCCAGCCTGGGGGCGTAGAACCGCAGCAGGGGGTCGAGGATGGTGAGCGGCTCTCGACCCTCATTCGGCTTGTCGGAACCCTTGCTGAATCGATAGGAATCCAGAGAT
>CALCIC010000175.1 GCA_937907405.1 uncultured Isosphaeraceae bacterium
CCTCCTGCGCCACCGCCTGGCAGACCGCGTTGACCAGCGGGGCCGGCACCGGCAACAACCGAGGGCAGTACTGGGCGGTCGGTTCGCCCGGCTACACCTATTTCAACACGATCATCGTGCCGAATTCGAGTCAGTACTCCTTCTCCGCCTGCCGAACCGACGGCAATTCCAACGGCGCCGATTACGCCGATTTCATCAACGCGAGCAGCAACCACTCCGGGGGCGTCAACGCCTGTCTCGCCGACGGCAGCGTCCACTTCATCAAGAACACCGTCGCGCAGAGCATCTACT
Organism: uncultured Isosphaeraceae bacterium; assembly: GCA_937907405.1. Classification (GTDB taxonomy): domain Bacteria; phylum Planctomycetota; class Planctomycetia; order Isosphaerales; family Isosphaeraceae; genus Paludisphaera. The sequence continues at coordinate 292 of CALCIC010000175.1, forward strand.
GGGCGCTCGGAACCAGAGCAGGCGGCGAGGTCATCTCCTCCGACAGCTATTGAGCGAGGCGGGCGTCTTCAAGGCCGGCGACTCGCCCGGCCTTGAAGGCGTCCGGTCGCCGATCACACGCCATCCCCCCGCTCGCGAATCGTCGCTCGCCGACGGCCGTCGATCGATCAGCAGCCGGGTCAAATCATCAGCGTGGCAGGAGTAGGGAGCGCGCACGCGCCCGACCGCGTTCTCCGATCGGTAGAACAGCCGAACCGCGCGCGAAACAACCCCGAGGCTCGCGAGGAGCGCCAGGGTCGCGCCGGATCTCCGGTTGAGGCTCGATGGCGAGCCGCGCGTCGACCGGCCACTTGATCGACCGGCCGGAAGATGATCCGACTCAGACTTCGACGAGATCTTCCTGGCGCTCGTCCGACTCGACGCCGGAGGATTCAAGCCCCTGGACCAAGGCGCCGAGCTGGAGAGCCAGGAGACGGTCTTCCGGGCTCGCGCCGCGGAGAAGGCTCAAAAAGGCTTCAGCGCCGATCATCACGGCCTTGGGCTTGTTGTGAATCGTCAGGACGTAGCGACAATCGGGGTTTTCGAGGTTTTCCAGGACTTTCGGAAGATCGCGGTGAAGCTCACGACTGCCAATGAAACGAACACGAGACGGGGACGGAGGCATCACAATCCTCTGGGCCACGATCGGCCTATTGCACTAGGATGTCCGAGGCGATCAGACAGAAGCCGCCTCATCGAACGATAGGTAAACCAACAGTATCGAACTGCCCGCGCGGCGTCAACCGGGCGCTCCCGTTACTACGTCGCGTCCGGCCGGATTGTTTGAGAAATCTCGGACGAAATTCCCACATTCTCGGAAGACTTGTTAATCAAATCATAAATGCAGTCATGAAACGCCAGGTCGAAGCGAAGGGTCGAGCCGCTCCTCGTGCTAGTTCTTGGGCTCGGCCTTCGGTTCGGCTTCGACCGGGGCCGGCGCGGGCCCGTCGGGCGTCGGGGAGGCAGCCGGGGCGGGCGATTGGGGTGGGGTGGGCGTCGTTGGGGACGGGGCGGGCCCGAGGAGGTCGGCGAGGTCGCCGTAGCGGCCGAATCGCTCGTTCAGCGTTCCGAGGATCGTGGCCGCCTCGGTGGGCCGTCCCCCCCGGAACGCGGCGTCGGCCCGGCGGAGCTGGTCCTCGACGAACCCTCGGCGCTCCTTGACCTTGGTTTCCAGGTCGTCGGCCCGCTTGGTGGAGAGCAGGATCCATTTCCGGTCGTCGGGGTCGTCGGCCTTGAGCGTGCCGGTCATCTCGCGCCAGAACCGCGCCGCGACGTCCTCGCGGCCGGCGGCGGCTGCCTTGGAGGCCAGGCTGAAGAAGGCCACGTACTGGCGCTCGCCGTTGGTCTTGGGCTCAGAGAACGGCGAGGGGGAGGGGCTTTCCAGCATTTTCGACCGGCTCTCGGCGTCGTCGAGGATGATCAGATCGCGCCAGGCCTGGGTCTGCTCCTTGTAGGGATGGTCGGGGAATCGTTGATCGAGGGGATCGATGAATTCGCGAAGGGCCGTGATTCGGTCGGAGCGGCGGGTCGACTCCATGAGCGGGACGGCGTGGCGGTACAGGTAATCCGCGCCCGGCGGCCAGACCCAGTAGATCATGAACGCGCCGA
>CALCIC010000176.1 GCA_937907405.1 uncultured Isosphaeraceae bacterium
GCACGCGCTGCTGGGCGATCGTCTGGGGGAGCAGCTCGTGGCCGAAGTCGGTGGCGGTGGAGTTGGCCAGCAGGTCGACCAGGGTCTTGGTGTTGAAGACGTAGATGCCCATGCTGGCGAGGTAGGGCCTCCCCCGGGCGTCGACCCCCAGCTTGGCCAGCCAGTTGGGGTCGCTGCGGACCCGGTTGAGCTTCTCCTGGGTCTTGGGCTTCTCCTCGAAGTCGATCACCCGGCCGTCGGCCTGGATCCGCATGATGCCGCACGACCGGGCCTCGGCCTCGGCGACCGGCAGGGCGGCGATCGTGACCACCGCCTTGTTCTCGACGTGGGTCTTGATCATCTCCCGGAAGTCCATCCGGTAGAGTTGGTCGCCCGAGAGGATGAGCACCAGGTCGTATTGCTTTTCCGTGAAGTAGGGGATGTTCCGCCGGACGGCGTCGGCCGTCCCCTGATACCAGGTCTCGTGCTCCATCGTCTGCTGGGCGGCCAGGATCTCGACGAACCCCCCCTCGAACGGATCGAATTTGTACGTGTTGTAAATATGCCGGTGCAGGCTCACCGAGTTGAACTGGGTGACGACGAAGATCCGGGGGAGCCCGGAGTGGATGCAGTTCGACACCGGGATGTCGATCAGACGGTACTTCCCCGCGATCGGCACCGCGGGCTTGCTCCGCGATTTGGTCAGGGGATAGAGCCGGGTGCCTCGACCGCCTCCCAAAATCAACGAGATGACCCGAGGCATGAGACGTCTCCTTCTAGCGTTGTGAAGACTCGCGGACGGCGACGTCGGCTCGCCGTCGCGAGCGACCGAGGCGGTTGGCGGATCGTCGGCCCCCCCCGGTCGGGCGCCGCCGCTCGCGGCAAGCTTATCACACCCGGGCCCGGCCGTTCTCACCAACCCCGCGACATATTCGATTCAACGGCCTTGCGAGCCTTTTCGAGGTCCGTCCCAGTCGACTGCATGTACAGCCGGACGGCGTGGAGCTTGTCGCCCTGGGCCTTCGCGAGACACTCCCGGGCCGTCGAGCACGGGTCCGAGTCGGGCTGCACGCCCAACATGGCCTTTGAGATCACCCAGGCGTCTCGCGGCCGGTGCGCCACGCGGAGGACCTCCTCGCCGGGGTAGTTCGTCGTGGCGAACGACCGGGCGGTGGCTTCATCCTCGGCGCACGCAATCATGATATGTGACGTCGTTTCGACCTCGAAGAGAGGCATGATCGACTCCCTTTCCAGCAGAAGACTTGATGCTTCAATCCGCGCCCCGTTGGGAACGAACCGTCGGGATCTTCAACCAGGATCGTACCCCTCCCGACGGGCCGGGTCAAACGGGCTGATCGGCGGTTCTCGCGGCGGTCGCGGCGAAGTTCCCGGGCGGTCGTTCGGATCGAGAATCCGACCGCGCCGGCCCCGACTCGTCGCGCTGCTCCTTCCGCCGGCGGGTTTTCGATGTTCCGAAAGAAGGCGCTTGCAATATGGGCCCCGTCGTTTACCTTGCATTGTTTGGAGGTGTTTCCCGCCGGCTGATCCGGCGACTTGAGAACGAATGAGAAATGGGTGCTTCGTCTTCAGGACGACCGAGCTGGACCGCTCCCGGGGCGTTCGTCGTCCTCCTGGGGGTGCTGGCTTGCGCGCCCGGCCCGAGCTGGGCGTCCTGTGGAGACCACGGCGGTTCGGTCCGTCGGCGGGCTTCCCTGAACGAGATCGCCGACGTCGAGGCCTCGTGGATCCAAGTCCTCGCCTCTGGGATTCCGTCGCCGGGGGGCGATCGACCCGGTTCAGGGCCGGCTTGCTCGCGCGGGACGTGTCTTCCGGGCAGTCCGGGGCCGGCCCCCCTGACGCGCGTCGGCCTTGAGTGCTGGACGTCGGACTCTTTTTTTCTGATCGTCTCGACCCAGCCTGTATTCCTCGCCGACGAGACATCGTGCCGGCCTCGGCGCATCGTCGCGGCGATCGAACGCCCGCCCCGATTCCTCCCTTCCCTCCCCCTCTGATCCGCGTCGTCGTCGCTCCGGTCGTCGGCCGAGCCCTGTCGGGCTCATGGTCCGCAACGCCGCCGCCGCCGTCGTAAGCGATCGACCCACTCTTGCCTTGCCTCGCCCCGCCCCGCCGAGTTCGGTTCGGCGTCTCCGGGGCGTCGACTCGTCGCATCACGTCGTGATCATCTCGAATCCTTTCTTTCTGTATCGGAGGCCTGGCGCCATGAATCGTCGTGCATTCACGTTGATCGAACTGTTGGTGGTGATCGCGATCATCGCGGTCCTCATCGCCCTTCTGTTGCCCGCCGTCCAGTCCGCCAGGGAAGCGGCGAGGAGGGCGCAGTGCACGAACAATCTGAAGCAGTTCGGGCTCGCGCTGAACACGTATGAGAGTTCGTACGGCGTCTTTCCGTTCGCCCGGGGCGACTATTATTCGACCGCTCCCTGGTACGGTCGATGGTCGGCCCACGCCATGATCTTGCCCCAGCTAGAGCAGTCGAGCGTCTTCAACGCGATCAATTTCTCGCTCGCGCCGACGACGCCGGACCTGGGGGCCAACTCGATGGGGGGGGTGATCCTGCCGGGACTGCCGGTCCCGGAGAATTCCACGGCCTGCCAGACGGCGGTCAACGCCTTCACCTGCCCGTCCGACTTCACGGAGAGCAACTGGCGGGGACGCAACAGCTACGTCGTCAACCAGGGGGGCTGGATGTACGATTCGACCAAGAACACCGAATCCGTGGGCGCGTTCTCCGACCGCAGCGCCGCGCGGCCCGCTTCGGTGACCGACGGCATGAGCCAGACCGCGTTCGCCAGCGAACGGCTGATGGGGAGCGGGATCTCCAAGAAGGACCTGACGGGGTGGTACATGTCCATGACGGGACCGATGCCGACTTCGGTGAACGCGACCTATGCGAACTGTCAGGCGGTCCCCGGCGCCAGGAGCGTCTGGTTCAGGTACAGCGGCTCGGCCTGGGCCTCGGGCGAGATGGCGACCGCCGCCTACAACCACGTCACGACCCCCAACGGCCGCGCCTGCGCGATCATGAACAGCGCTCAGATGATGGGCTCGTGGTCGGGCGATTCCATGAACCTTCCCTGGTACATGCAGACCCCCCCCACCAGCGGCCATCCCGGCGGTGTGAACGTCCTGTCGGGGGACGGTTCGGTGCGGTTCGTCAAGGAAACCGTGGGGCTCCAGCCGTGGCGGGCGCTCGGTTCCCGGGCCGGGGGCGAGGTCGTGTCGGCCGACTCGCTCTGAGGCGTCGGAACCCATTCCCTTCGGGGGGTCGCGGCGTTCCGCCGCGGCCCTCGTCCATCGCAATGGAGACGGATCATGCGCGTCCCTCGCCTCCCGCTTCCGTGGGCTCTTGGTTTCGGACTCGGTCTCGGCCTGTCGGTTCTCGTCTGCGGATGTTCGGGCGACTCCGGTTCCTCGACGCCGACCGCCGTCGACGTCGAGGAGCAATCGTTTCTTCAGGAGCGTATTCAGAAAAGCTTCGAAAAGCGCCCGGGCAAGTCGGCCAAACGGTCGCCTCGCGGCTGAAGACCCTCGTCAGGGCCGACTGAGGTCGAGCGTCCCGTAAAACATGGCGGCTCCTGGCGGCCGTGGTGACGAAGACACCAACGCAATCCCGAATCGCGCGATTAGATCGTCATAAGCCTTTGAGAATTCACTCGTTTGCGCTTCGGGCTTGTACTGGGGTCCGTGGGGTCCGCGCGGAATGCTCCTCATGAGCCGGTGTGAGTTTCCGCGACGCGACGCCGTGGGTCCGATGCGACGCGACCAGCCTTCTGGAAGTCCCTGCTCGATCGCCTTCCCCACCTCCTTCCTGATGCGCCCGCCCGATTCGATCCCCTTCTCGTTCCCCGAGCGCTCGCCTAATTCGAATCAAGCACGATTAATCTTCTTGACTTTCTCTGAAAACCCGCGATAAATCGGTTAAGCGCCATGTAAATCTTTGATCGTTGTTTTTCCGTGTCATGTCGTTTGCGTTTAGGCCGATTCATTGTGAGTATTCATGATGGACGACTCTTTAAACCAGAGG
>CALCIC010000177.1 GCA_937907405.1 uncultured Isosphaeraceae bacterium
GGTCGTGGTGGGCGCTGGGGCTGCTGACGACGGCGGTCGCGGGCGAGACGATCATGTTCTTGATCTTCCGATGGACCGGCGACCATCGGTACGCGGCGGGACTGCTGCTGACCTGGGTGATGCTGACGGCGGCCGTCCTGACGATCGCCTGGCCCTGGCGGCTTTGGCGGCCGACGCCCGAGTCCGACCGCTCCACCAAGTTCGTTCGGGCGGCGTACGGCTGGTTGGCCGTCTACCTGGCGATGCTCCTCGCGACCCCCGCGTACCTTGCGCTCGCGAACGTCGGCTTCAGCCACGCCTACTTCGGAGCGACCCGGCACGCGATCACCGTCGGGTTCGTGTCGCTGATGATCGTGGGGATCTCGTCCAAGGTCGTCCCGACGCTCAACGGAGTCGATCCCGGCGGCCTGTCCAGGCTCCTCGGCCCGTTCGTCCTGATCAACCTCGGCTGCCTGCTGCGGGTGACGATGCAAGTGGCGACCGACTGGACCGATTCCGTCTACCCCTTGATCGGGCTCAGCGGCACGCTCGAGGTCGCGGGCCTGGCCTGGTGGGGGGGCTCCCTGGCGGCGTTGATGTGGCGCGGCCGGCGGATGTTCGAGGAGCCCGCCCCGACGCCCGCGGGCGCTCCGGAGCGGATCGTGGCCGACCACCGGGTCGCCGACGTGCTCGCCTGGTTTCCGCGCGCGGAGTCGGTCCTCCTGCGGCACGGGTTCGCGGCGCTGAAGAACCCGGTGCTCCGCCGGACCCTGGCCCGGCGCGTCACTCTGGCTCAGGCGGCCGCGATGCGGCAGGTGGACCTGGAGGCGCTGTTGAACGACCTGAACGCCTCGGTCCGCGGATCGAGGATCGAACTCCCCGTGCTGACCTCCGTGGGCGACGGCCACGGCGCGAACGGTGGTCCAGTCTGAGAGTCGCCCTCCCTTCTGGATCACTTCACTCCGCGGGTTCGTCCCGTTTTGAGGAGCCCTCGAAGGCGTCCTCGATCCACGACAGGGCGGCGATCGCCGCCGGCCAGCCGATGGTCGTGACGGCGAGCAAGGCGACGTGGCGGACCTCGTCGCGGGAAAGCCCGGCCGACAGGGCTCGACGCGCATGGGAGTGGACCGCCCCCTCGCGACCTGCTCCGACCGCGATCGCCAGCTTCACCAGGCGCTCGGCCCTCGCGTCCAGGGGGCCCGCCTCCGCCGCCGCCTGGCCGAGCCGGTTGTAGGCTTCCCAAAGCCCGGGATGGGCTCGCTTCACGCTCTCGACGATGGGGGGCAGAGATTCATCGACGCTCATGGCGCGGTCTCCGTAACGATCAACGCGGGGAAGCCGAACGGCCCCCCCGCGCGACCGACCTTCGACAGTTTAACCGGCCTCGCCGCCGCTCGCGAGGGAGAGCAGTCCGGCCTCGACGGCGACCGCCCTGGGGAAGAGGATGCTGTTCTCCTTGTGGACGTGGCGATGCATGTCGAACTCGAGGTCGGCCAGCCCGTCCAGCAGCGCCCGGTACGTCGCGCAGGCGTCGTCGGGAGGCGTATAGTCGTGCGTCAAGGTTCGCATCCGGGCGAGCGCGGCGCCGGCGTCGTCGTGCTCGTGCTCCATGTTCCGAATCGGGTTGTGGATGCTCCCGCAGTGGAAGCTCGGAGCGTCCACCGCGCGGTCCAACTGCTTGATCATCGGGAAGAGGACCTTCTCTTCCTTCATCATGTGGAACTCCAGCTCCGGCCTGAGCCCG
>CALCIC010000178.1 GCA_937907405.1 uncultured Isosphaeraceae bacterium
GATCTGGTCTTCGGCGGCCTCAAGCTGGACGAAGAATTGCCCCGCCTGCCGGCCGCAGGCGTGCGCGGCCTCGACCCAGCCGACCAGCCGATCCTCGTCGACCAACGTCCGCCAGAGCCGCGACCTCCTACCGGCCGAGAGGACGTCGGCCAGGACTTCGAGCGCGGGGGAGTCGGCGTGGTCTTCGGGGACGGTGTGCCAGCCGAGGATGCCGCGCGGCAGGGCGTCGGGATCGTCCATCACGAAGTCGCGCCGGCCGGTCTGCGGGGCCTCGACGCCGGAGCGGCGGGGGGATCGCGCCGAATCGCCCGGGGGGATCGCGCCGAAGTGGGCGGCCGCGCGGTCGAGGGCCGAGTCGGGCTCGACGTCGCCGGTCAGGACCAGGACGGCGCCGTCGGGGCGGTAGTGGCGGCGGTAGAACGCCTCAAGGTCCTCGGCGGCGATCAACGCCAGGTCTTCGGGCCAGCCGATGACCGGGTCGCGGTACGGGTGCCGCAGGTACGAGAGCGCCTGGTGCGTCTGGTCGAGCCGGATCAGCGGCGATTCGACGTCGCGCGCCCGCTCCTCGCCGATCACCTGGCGCTCGGCCTCGACCTCGCGGGGGTCGAACCGGGCGTGGACCATTCGGTCGGCCTCGATCTCCAGGGCCAGTTCCCACTGGTCGGCGGGGAGCGAGAACCAGTAATGGGTGCGGTCCTCGCCGGTGTCGGCGTTGGCCTGGCCGCCGGCGAGGAACGCGAGCTGGTCGATCCGCCCCTTGGGAAACCGCTCGGTCCCCTTGAACAGCATGTGCTCCAGGAAGTGGGCGATCCCCGACTTCCCCGGGGGCTCGTCGAACGACCCGACTGGATAGAAGAGGTCGCAGACGACGATCTGGACTCCCTTGCGGGGCAGGACAAGGACCTTCAGCCCGTTGCCCAGTTCCCGCTCAAAGACCGGCTGATCGCCCACCCGCGCGACCGAGGGCCGAGACTTGAGCCGTCGAGCCATGTCGGTGCATCCCCTTCATCCGTTCCGAGGTTTGATCGGGCGATCTCGCGCGGGATCGTGCCGACGCGACCCGCTCGCCTCGCCATCGACGCCCCGACGCGTTTCCGAATGAGCCGAGTCCCCTTCGTCCGTGAGCGGAGAGGGGAGGCCGGCTTCGTCCTCCGTCCACGTCGGTGTGCAACCCCATGGTACACTGCGTCAGTCGTCGGACGCCTCGCCGTTTTCGGCGGCCTGGCCTGGGGTTCCCTTGAAAAGCCGTCGGCCGAGGCTCTGCTGGAACGGGGTCCAGGCGGACTCGCGGCTGGGGTCGTCGCGGATCTCGCGGCCGAACGTGTGGATCTTGGCGTCCAGGTTGTCCAGATAGTGCAGCGCGACGGCCTCCAGGGTCATCGGCAGCTTGGGACTGCCGAACTCGTAGGTGCCGTGATGGCTGACGATCATGTGCTTGAGCCGCAGCAACAGCTCGGGGGGGAACGTCTCGCCGGTCAACTCGGTCGTGCGGTCGACCTTCTGACGGAGCAGCTCGACGCCCATCACCAGATGGCCCACGAGTTGGCCCTCGTCGGTGTAGGCGAACGACCGATCGTAGGAGAGCTCGTCGATCTTGCCGACGTCGTGGAGGAAGATGCCGGTCAGCAGCAGGTCGCGGTCGATCTCGGGGTACAGGTCGAGGATCCGGTCGGCGACGTTCAGCAGGTTGACGACGTGCTCAAGCAGCCCCCCCTGGTAGGCGTGGTGGTTCTTGATGCCGGCCGGGGCCGAGGTGAACTTGGCCACGAATTCGTCGTCGATCAGGAAGCATTCGACCAGGGCGCGCAGGCTGGGGTTGCTCATCGCGAGGAGCAGTTCGCGGAGGCGGGCGAACAGTTTGCCGACGTTCTGCGAGCTTTGGGGGAGGAAGTCCTCAGGCTCGACGCGGGAGGAATCGAGGACGTCGATGTGCGTGAGGATGACCTGGAGCGACCCCTGGAAGATCTGGGTCTTGCCCCGGACCTGGAGGAAGTCGCCGGGCTCGAACGACCTCGCCAGGTCCTCGGTCGCGTTCCAGAGGCGCGCGCCGACGCTGCCGGTCTTGTCGCGAAGCTCGATCTGGAGGTAGAGGTTGCCCTGGCGGTTGGCCCGGAGTTGCTTGTCGGCTACGAGATAGGCCTCGTCGATCGAGTCCCCGTGCGACAACTGATTTACGAAGCGGCGACTCATGCGTTTGGATCGACTCGAAAGACGCGGATCGGGATAAAACAAGCCGTGGCGGGAAGATCCCGCCACGGCGTTGATTCTAGGTGCCCTCGCTCCGCCTGGTCAAGTGAGGCGGTCGGCCCGAGCGCCCGGGCGTTCGCTCAGACGACGCCGATTGGGACGCCGTCCGGGGGGATCGGGAACGGTTGGTCGTTCACCGTGCTGACGACGCCGCTGGCCGGCAGTCCGCTGCTGTTGCCGGTCTGGACGAGTTGGGGCAGCTCCAGGCGATTGGCCGGCTGGTTCGGCAGGTTGAGTTTGTTTTCCGGGTCGATCACGACCCCGATGTAGTATTTGCCGGGGCTCGTCGGCAAGGTGGCGTTGCCCCCCTGGATCGAGACCACGTTGTTCGGCGTGACGATGTTGTTCTTGAGGCTCGCCGCGATGTTCCGTCGGAAGTGATGGCCGAAGGAGGGCGCCGGCGCGGCGTTGGCGCCGGGGATTCCGTTGGTCAAGGTGTAGACCGCGACGATGGAACTGCCGAGATTGAAATCGGGGGTCGTCGAGGCGACCAGGGCGACCTCCACGGGGGTGTCGGCCGGAACGCCCATCGTGCCGAGGTTGGCGACCTGAATGTAGGGCGCGACGGTGTCGCCGGGCTGAAGACCCTGGGGCACGTCGAGGGTGACCGCCCGCAACTGCGGCGTCGCCGGGGTGCTGAGGATGCGGACCGAGATCGGCGGACTGAGGTTGTTGCGGTATGTCTGCTCGAGCGCCGACCGGCTCTGGTTGGCCACCAGGCGGATGGTGTAGCGGCCGTCGGCCGGGAACCCCGCGGGGCGCGAGGGGAGCGCGACCTCGGCGTCGAACTGGGTGATGCTGTTTTGCAGCAGCGGAGGGGCCGCGACGGTGCCGATCTGCACTCCCCTTCTCAGCGGACGACCGGCGGGCACGAGGTAGACGCCGATCCCCGTGCCGACCGCGTCCGCCGAGCTGGGAAGCTCGTAAGGAGGGACGGGCAAGCCGTCGGGCCCCGACCGGACCTGCGAGGAGGGCACGAGGGAGAGGGGCTCGACGATCGTGCTCGCCCCGGTGTTCTGAGCGTTGATCCGGAGGGTCAACGTCCCTCCCCAGGCGCCGATCGGGGCCGACTGCCCCGTGTTCCGCAGATCGGCCAGCGAGAACCCGAGCGAGCTGTACGCCATCAACTGCCGACCTTCGAGGGCTTCCAGGGCGGTCAGATCGGTCCGACGGCGTGCTCGACGATCCTGACGCGCGCGGAGATAGTCTCTTGGGAACACCGAACACCTCCCTGCGGCCCGAAGTCACGACTTTCCATCCTGATCGACAGACAGGAGGAAAGCCCGCGCGACGCCGGGGCCATATCTCGGTTGAACCGTCGCGAACCACGGATATTAGGCGACGACCGGATCGCAACGTCCCACACCGCGGCGGGCGACCGCGGGACCGGCGAACCTTTGCTGTTAGTTTCGTCTCGGCCGAGCGTCGGTTTCGAGCGATTCCGGCCCTCTTGAAACTTCGAATTCCTGTTGTGAACGACGTGCCGTCGAACGCGGACGACTCGGTTGCGCGGCCTGTGGGGATTGGGCCGCGAACGACCGAGAATCCGCCCCGCCCCGCCGGGCGAACCGATCTCTCGCCGAACGCGTCGATCTGGTAGACTGCCTCTGCGATCCAATTGTCCCAGGTTGATGCGACCTTTCCGGAGGAACGACCCAGTGCGGTGGTCTAGCGCCCTGATCCCGACGCTCAAGGAAACACCGGCCGACGCGGTGGCCCCCAGCCACGTCCTCTTGCTGCGGGCTGGCATGATCCGCCAGCTCGGCGCCGGCGCGTACACGTACCTGCCCCTGGGGCTGCGGGTGCTCCACAAGGCCGAGGCCATCGTCCGCCAGGAGATGGACGCCGCGGGCGCGATCGAGCTGCTGATGCCCGCGCTCCAACCGGTCGAACTCTGGAAGGAGTCGGGACGGTTCGAGACCTTCGGCGACCTCCTGATGAAGCTGACCATCAGCGGCGGCCACCAGATGGCGCTGGGGCCGACGCACGAAGAGGTGGTCACCGACCTGGTCCGCGACCTGATCAACTCGTACAAGCAACTGCCGATCACCCTCTACCAGATCCAGACCAAGTTCCGCGACGAGCCCCGGCCCCGGTTCGGCATCCTCAGGACTCGCGAGTTCATCATGAAGGACGCGTACAGCTTCGACGCCGACGTCGACCAGCTCAACGCGAGCTACGACGCCATGTTCGAGGCCTATTGCCGGACCTTCGACCGCTGCGGCCTGCCCTACGTCGTCGTCGAGGCCGAGAGCGGCCCGATCGGCGGCGACGCCTCGCACGAGTTCATGGTCCCCTGCTCCACCGGCGAGGACAAGGTCATCCAGTGCCCGGCCTGCAACTACGCCGCCAATCAAGAGAAGGCCGAAGTCGGCGAAACCGCCCCCGCGACCAGGCGGGCCGACGCTCCCGCGTATGAGGCGAAGCCGACGCCCGGCAAGAAGACGATCCGCGACGTCTGCCAGTTCTTGAAGGTCGACGAGTCGACCTCGGGCAAGCTGCTCGTCTTCCTCGCCGACGGCAAGCCCGCCGCCGTGCTGGTTCGCGGCGACCATGAGGCCAACGAGGCCAAGGTCCGCCGCGCGCTCGGCGCGTCGGTCCTCGCGCCGGCCGATCCCGAGACGATCCAGAAGGCCACTGGCGCGCCGATGGGCTTCCTCGGGCCGATCGCGATCAAGATCCCGATGATCGTCGATCGCGCCGTGGCGTCGATGGAGACGATCGTCGTCGGCGGCAACGAGGTCGACGTCCACCTGACCGGCGTGGTCCCCGGCCGCGACTTTCCGCTCGACCGCCTGGCCGACGTCCGCAACGCCGACGAGGGAGACCCCTGCCCCCGTTGCGGCGCGGCGATGATCGTCAAGGCGGGCCTTGAGATCGGCCACGTCTTCAAGCTCGGCGTCAAGTATTCGAAGGCGATGGGGGCGAACTACCTCGACGAGAAGGGGACCGAGATCCCGCTGATCATGGGCTGCTACGGCATCGGCGTGAACCGAATCGTCGCCGCCGCCGTCGAAGCCTGCCACGACGCCAACGGGATCGTCTGGCCGCTCAACCTCGCGCCGTATCAGGTGGCCGTGGTGCCGCTTCAGGTCAACAACAAGGACGTCATGGACGCCGCCGAGGAGATCGAGCGGCGGCTCTCCGACGCGGGGGTCGACGTGATCCTCGACGACCGCGATCAGCGCCCCGGGTTCAAGTTCAAGGACGTCGACCTGATCGGGATTCCGCTCCGGGTCGTGATCGGCGAGCGCGGGCTCAAGGACGGCGTGGTCGAGATGAAGTGGCGGCATGAATCGGCGGCCAAGAACGCGCCGCTTGAGACGGCCGGCGACGCGGTCCTCGCCGAGTTGAAGGCCGCTCGCGAGCAGCGCGACGCCGACTGCCAGGCCCGCCGGGCCGATCGAGCCAAGGCTGGATCGTCATGAGTCGGCCTTCCCGCTTGCCGCTGGTCGCGCTGGGTTTGATGACTTTGGTCTCGTTCGGCGGCCCGATCCTGATCGCGGTCCTCCTCTGGGGAGGCCCGCGGTCGGGATGGCCCCCCGACCGCCCCGTCGAGTGGATCGGCGTCGGCCTGGTCATGACGCTGTTCGCGACCTGCTTCATCGCCTGCTTGACCGTCGGCTGGTGGCGCAAGCAACCGCCGCGGATCACGAACAAGCTCGACGAACCCGATCAGGATCGTTAGTTCGCACTCCCCACGTCTTGAACCGCCCCCAAGGATCGCGATGTCCACCGATCTCCGCGCGTCGATCTGGTTCGGCCTGACACTCGTCGCGTCGTCGTTCTTGCTGAGCGTCGGCTTCTGCGCGGCGCTCCGCCGGATGGCGCCGCGGTGGGGGCTGCTCGACCGTCCCGGGGGGCACAAGGGGCACAGCGCGCCGACTCCCCTGGGGGGGGGCGTCGCCATCTGGCTGGCGATCATGATCGTGCTGTCCGGCTGCGGGCTGCTCGTCCTCTTCGGAGCCGATCGACTCCCCGAGGCGATCGCCATGCACGCGGGAGGGCTTCGCCAGCGCGCGGGCGCATTGGGTTGGATCGTCGGCATGAGCTCGGTCATGACGGCGATGGGGTTCATCGACGATCGCAAGAACCTTCACTGGAAGCCGAGGCTTGCGATCCAGTTCGCCTGCGCGGCGGCGGTGGCGGCCTTCGGGGCGCGGATCACGCTGTTCGGGCCGTTCACTCATCCCCTGCTGGGGGGCGCGGTCACGGTCCTCTGGATCGTCGCTTTGACCAACGCGTTCAACATGCTGGACAACATGGACGGTCTCGCCGCGAGCGTCGGCCTGATCGCGGCGCTGATGTTCGGCGCGGCGCAGGCCGCGGTGGGGGGCCGGTTCGCGCCGGCGGTCTTGCTGATCGTCGTCGGCGCGCTCGCGGGGTTCCTGGTCCACAACCACGCCCCGGCCCGGCTGTTCATGGGGGACGCCGGCAGCAACTTTCTGGGGTTCTTGCTCGGCTCGCTGACGGTCGCGGGAAGCTTCTTCCAAGAAGGCGCCGCCTCGCCGTTGAGCGTGCTGGCGCCGCTTCTGGTGATGGCCGTGCCGCTGTACGACATGACCTCGGTGATCTTGATTCGGCTGAGCGAGGGGCGGAGTCCGTTCAAGGGGGATCGTCGGCATTTCTCGCATCGCCTGGTGGCGCGCGGCTTGACGCCGCCGCAGGCGGTCTGGACGATTGACCTGGTGACGTTGGCGTGCGGCCTCGGGGCGCTTCTCCTCCATCGGCTCGACGTCTGGGGGGCGGGCCTCGTGCTGGCCCAGACCGGCTGCCTGCTGGGGGTCGTCGCCATCCTGGAACTTTCAGGGAACAGATCGGAGCAGACTCTTGGCGAGGCGAGGCGCGAGACCGCCGAAGCTGTCGAACGAGCAGCGGGGCGGCAGTCGGACTGAGAGTCCGGCGAGTCGGTGGGACGAGCACGACGACGAGGAGGCGGCCTTTCGACTGGCCGAACGAACCCGGCGGCTGGCTCTCGGCCTGCTCGCGGCCCTGGTCGTCGCGCGCGCGTTCTGGCCCAGCGAGCCCGACCTGAAGGCCGGCGCGGGGACGGGCCTGGTCTGGATCGCCGTGCTCTTCCTGGTCGGCGGAATGGCCCTCCTGCCCTCGCTGGTCGCCGGCCGATTCCACTTCCGGTGGGCGCCGACCGACGCCGCCGTCCTCGTCCTCACCGCGCTCGTCGCGATCAGCGCGCGGCGCGGCGTCGACTGGCGGATCGCGATCAACCTCGCCTGGGAATGGGTCGCCGTCGGGCTGGTCTACATCCTGTTCCGCAACTTGCCGAAATCGCGCGCGGAGTCGAGCGCGCTGGCGGCGGCCGCCGCGGCCACCGCCGTCGCCGTCTCGGCCTACGGGCTGTTCCAGGCCGCCGTCGAGCTTCCCGAGCTTCAGGCCGCCTACCGCCGCAACCCCGCGCTCATCCTCGCCCAGATGGGGATCGAGCCGGGCGCCCGGGCTCAGCAGGCGTTCGAGCAACGGCTGATCGGCTCGAACGACGTCTACTCGACCTTCGCGCTGGCCAATTCGCTCGCCGGCTTTCTGGTCGGGCCGCTCGTCCTGATCCTGGGATCAGCCCTCCAGAACCTGGCGAGCCCCGGCGACCGAGGCTCACGCTGGGGCTCGCTGGCGACGGCCGCGCCCCCTGCTCTCTTGATCCTGGTCTGCCTGATCCTGACCAAGAGTCGAAGCGCCTGGATCGGCCTTCTCGTCGCGACCTTGATCCTCGCCTGGAAGTCGTGGCGCACCCTGCCGCGTCGCGAGCTTCTCGCCATGATCGCGCTGGGGACGGTCGTCGTCGGCGGCCTGGCGGTCGGGGGAGTAGCGACGAAGCGGCTTGATCCGCAGGTCCTGACGCAGTCCGGCATGTCGATGCGCTACCGCCTTGAATACTGGCGGGGCGCCTGGGGGGTGATCTCGGAAGGAGCGGCCTCGGCGGCGAAGGCGCTGGGCGCGAACTCGTTCTGGGCCGGCGTCGGCCCCGGCAATTTCGGATCGCACTACTTGCTTTACAAGCTGCCGCAATCCAGCGAGGAGATCCAGGACCCGCACAACCTGTTTCTCGAAGTCTGGGCGACGGCCGGAGTCTGGGCCTTGCTCGCGCTGGCGGTCGCGCTCGGATCGGGGCTCTGGATCTTGCTGAGTCCCCAGGCTGCGACGTCCGACGAACCGCCGGGGCGAGCGACCTGGCTGGTGTTCGCGGCGGGATTGGGCTGGGTGGTGGTCCTCTTCGTCGGCGGGATCAACC
>CALCIC010000179.1 GCA_937907405.1 uncultured Isosphaeraceae bacterium
AACGATTCGTCGCCGCCCCCCCCGCGCCGGCTCGGGCCGGACGAGGGCCGCGATGATCCGATCGGCCGATCCGGGCGACGGCGCGGGTCGCAGTTGAGGTCGGCCGGTCCAGGCGTCGAGGGCCTGGCGAAGCGTCTCGAACCGGTGGTGCCGGACCCGGCACGACGGGCACGACTCGGCGTGCTCCCGGAGGTCGCGCTCAAGCGAGGGCCACGCGGGGCCAGGGCTCGCGCCGGGTCGGTCGGCGTCGAGCGACTGGTTCCAGATTCGATCGAAATCGCGGCAGTTCATGATTGGGCGCTCTTCAGCTTCGGTGGACGCCTCGGCTCGTGAGTTCCTCGGCGAGTTCGACCCGGGCGCGATGGAGCCACGTCTTGACGGTCCCGACGGGGCGTTCCAGGGCCTGGGCGATCTCCTCGTAAGACAGGTTCTGCTCGTGATAGAGCGTGAAAACGAGGCGGTACTCGGGTCTCAGCCGACCGACGGCGCGCTCAAGCTCGCCGGCCAGGTCGTCGGGGTCGCTCAGGCCCGGTCGGACGTCGGCGCGGTCCTCGACGTCTCGGCCCCCGGCCGGCGGAAGCCGTCGGGCGCGGAGGGCCAGGGCGGTCCGGCAGCGGTTGGCGGCGATCTCGAGGAGCCAGGGGCGGATCGGCCGCGACGGATCGAAGCCGAAGATGCCTCGGATCGCCCGGATGAACGTCTCCTGCATGGCGTCTTCGGCGTCGTGCCGGTGGTTGAGCATCCGGTAGCAGAGGCCGAAGACGACCCCCTGGAACCTCGCGATCAACTCGCGCGACGCGAGCGGATCACCGGAACGGAGCGCCTCGACCAGCACGGGGTCGTCCATTTTGAGGTCAGCCTGCCCGATCACCCGCCCGCCCCTTTGGGGCCGCCGACCACGCGTCGGTCGTTGAGCAATACCTCGCGGCCGGGAGGTGCGTTTCAGAGATTCGTCGATCCGCGGAGATTCTTTCGCCGAATCCCAACGAAAACGACCGCCGGCGGGGCCTCGGCTCGCTTCCCGTTGGGAAGACCGAGGCCCCGCTGACGGTCGAAAAGAGAAACAGGCCGGGTCCGCGGAGGTCAGTTCTCGACGGTCGCGCCGGTGTCTTCAACGGCCAGCAACGCGGTCAGTTCCTCGGCTGAGAGTTCCTCGAATTCGCGCCCCTGAAGGTCGAGGCCGGCTTCGAGGCGGAGGGCGATGTGGTGCAGCTCCGGCAGATCGATCCGAAAGGCCAACTCGGCGAGCTCCTCGGGATTAAGGTCGCCAAGGTCCTGCTGCATCTCATCGAGCTCGATTTCCAGTCGCGTCATGGTCTCGCGCAGATCGTCGTGAGTCTCTGGAGAACCGCCGAACACCAGGCACTGCGCGCTTCGCGTCACGCGCTGTCGGTCGTCGGCGCCGTCGAATCCGATTCCGATGATGGCGGCACGGATGCGTCGCGGTCGTGAAGTCGATGGCTGCGTCATGATCATCGCGGAGTGGGCCTTTCGCGTGTGGTTGCCGATGGAACAGGCATGACGAACGGGCGACGTCTGCTCGTCCAACGTCGTCGGCCGTGTTCGTCACGCGATTGTTATCGGATTCCCCGGCGCCGTCGGACAGCGCCGGGGACGAGAATCCCGGCGCTGGGGTGGACGCGGCCCGCATCGGTCTTACGATCCACCCAGGCATTCCTTCGCGACGTTGCGCGCCGCCCGGTAGGCCATCCGGACGGTGATGGCCCGCCCGTCGATCTGATCCTCGCCGTACAACCGCCCCTCGCTCGTGGGAAGGCCGGCGAGGGCGATCGTCAACGGCATCAAGTCCAGGAATTGCCGGTACTTCTGCTGCAGTTCGGCCGAGTCGTTAGGTTCGGGCACGGCGGATTCTCCTTGCGCTGAATCGGTTTTCCCGCCTCGAACCGACGCGGTCCCCCGCGGTTCGAGACCCCCGGGTCGAGTCGGCGACGGCTCGCCGCGCCGGGGCTATCCTTATCTAGCGCGCCGCAGCGACCGGGAGCAAGCGCCCGTCAGCGGTTTCCTTCGGAATTCCGGGGCCGCCCATGACGCGCCGGCCCGACTTGAAGCTTTCCCAGCAGGCGTTCGGAAGATTTCGGATGCGGCGCTTCGGGCTTCCATCAGGAAAAATCGCCGGGGGCAGGATTTCGGGTAAGCGTCTTATAAGTGGGTGGACGGTCAGGCGGCGAGGGGGGCGTCCCAC
>CALCIC010000180.1 GCA_937907405.1 uncultured Isosphaeraceae bacterium
GTCGCCACCACCTCGACCCTCGGCATGATCCTCCTCCTCGCGCCGCTCGCCGCCGTGCCGAACGCTGAGGACCTGGGCGAAGGCGTGCGCCGGGTGCTCGAAGCCACGACGATCGACGACGCCCGGCACGCCTACCGAGCGATCCGCCTGGCGAACCCCGGGGGGCTTGGAGAGGCCGCCGAGCAGGACGTGCGGGACGAGCCGACGATCACGCTCCGCGAGGCGATGACCCTCGCCGCCGATCGCGACCTGATCGCCCGGCAGTACGCCGACGGCTTCGCGGTCGTCCTGGGCGAAGGTCTGCCGGCGCTCCGCCGACGGCTCGACCAGGGCGGGAGCCTCGAAACCGCGATCGTCGGCGCGTTTCTTGAATTGTTGTCGCGTCATCCGGATTCGCTGATCGCGCGGAAGGCGGGGGCCGAGCGAGCCGCCGAGGCGTCGCGACTCGCCCAGGACGTGATCGCCGCCGGTTGGCCCGATCAGCAAGCGGGCCGCGCGCGGCTGGCCGAGTTCGACGCCGCGCTCCGCGGCGACGGTCGTCGGCTCAACCCCGGCGCGACCGCCGACCTGACGGCGGCCGTCTTGTTCGCCGCCCTTCGCGATGGCACAATCAAGCTGCCGCGGCCGACCGGACCCACCGCCTGGTCGGGCGATCTCGTTCCACCATGCACTTGAGAAACCGGGAGTCCGTCCGCCGTGTCGAGTTCGCGCTTCAAGGTCCGGGTCACCAAGGACTTTCTGGTTTTCTCGTCGGGTCACTTCATCACGTTTGAAGGGGACCAATGCGAGCGGGTCCACGGGCACAACTACCGGGCGGCCGTGGAGGTCGACGGACCGCTGGACGGCAATCGTTACGTCGTCGACTTCATCGCCCTCCGCGACATGACGCGAACGATCACCGACGAACTCGACCACCGCATGCTCTTGCCCGAATCCAACCCGTACATCCGGCTGGAGGACGACGGCCCCAACATCGTCGCCCGGTATCAGGACCGCCATTGGAGCTTCCCCCGCGACGAGTGCGTGGTCCTGCCGATCGCCAACACGACGTCGGAGCTGCTCGCCCAGTACATCGCCGACCGCCTGCTCGTCGCCATCCGCGGCCGGGGCTGGCCCGACCCCCAGGCCGTTCGGGTCGAGGTCGAGGAATGCTTCGGCCAGTCGGCCGAGGTCGAGCTGACGCCTTGATCGGATCAGACCGAGAGCCCCGCCAGTTGGGCGCGGCCGATGCGGCCGTCGTGCAAGGCCGAACCGATCAGGACCGCCGACGCGCCCTGGTTTCGATACCGCTGCACGCCCTCGACTCCGGCGATCCCGCCTCCCAGCGCGACTTCGACTTCCGGGCTCGCCGCCTGAATCGCCGTCAGGAGGCCGTCGACGCCCGGACCGTCCATCTTGCCCACGCGGGTGAGATCAAGGAGCAGGACGCGGCGGACGCCGAGGGCGACGAACCGCTCGGCGCAGCTCTCGGCGTCGGCGTCGGCGTCGTCCCATGCGTCGGGAGACGCGGTGATGGGTCGGCCCGCCCAGAGGTCGAGGCTGACGACCAGGCGGTCGGGGCCGACGCGATCGAGAACAGCGGCGAGGGCCTCGGGACCGCGGAGGCTTTCCAGACCGGCGACGATCGAGACGCGGTCGGGGTCGAGGTCGAGCAGGGGGGCGAGATCGTGGTCGTCCCGCAGGCCGCAATCGATCCAGAGGTCCAGCCCGAGCCCGGCGAGCGCGCGATAGAGCGACTCATTCGGCGCTCCTCCGGTGATCGCGTCGAGATCGGCGAGGTACAAAGACGACAGGCCGAGCGTCTCGCGATAGGATCGGGCCAGTTCCAGCGGATTGCTGGTCGGGTGTAAGATGCTCCGCAGCGGCTGGTAGCGTGAACGCTCGCCGCCGATCGCGTGAACCGCCCGGCCTCGCAAGACGTCCAGGACGGGAACGACCTGAAACCTCGATTCAACCATGATCCGGTCCATGCCTCTGACGATTCTGATTCATGAATACGTGACCGGCGGCGGCATGGCGGGCGCGGCGGTGCCCGACTCCTGGGCCGCCGAGGGCCGCGCCATGCGGCGGACGCTCGCGGCCGATTTCGCGAAGATCGGCGAGGGCGCGCGTGTGATCGCGACCCTCGACCCGCGGTTCGGACCGGACGACGGTCCCTGGACGACGGTCGCCGTCGAGCCGGGGGCGTACCCGGAGCGGCTGCCGCAGCTCGCGCGCCGGGCCGATTATACCGTGCTG
The DNA here is from genome assembly GCA_937907405.1 of uncultured Isosphaeraceae bacterium. Classification (GTDB taxonomy): domain Bacteria; phylum Planctomycetota; class Planctomycetia; order Isosphaerales; family Isosphaeraceae; genus Paludisphaera. The sequence continues at coordinate 2,239 of CALCIC010000180.1, forward strand.
GTCGCGCCCGAGACGACG
>CALCIC010000181.1 GCA_937907405.1 uncultured Isosphaeraceae bacterium
ATCGTCGAGATCTTCCCTCGCAAGCAGGAGTTCGCCGTTCGGACGTTCGGGCTCCCCGGCGCCGACGGCCTGCTGGGCGTCTGCTTCGGCCGCGTGGTCACGGCGAACAGCGCGGCGTCTCAAGGCGAGCACCCGTCGAACGGCGAATCGGTCCTCTGGCACGAGCTTTGCCACGTCGTCACGCTGACCAAGACGCATAATAAAATGCCAAGGTGGCTGAGCGAGGGGATCTCGGTGCACGAGGAAGGACTCGAAAATCCGGCCTGGGGGACCGCGATGACCCCCCGGTTCCGATCGATGCTGGCGGGGGACGAGCTGGCCCCCTTGAGCCGGCTCAGTTCGGCGTTCCTGTCGCCCAAGACGGCCCAGCATCTCCAGTTCGCCTATTACGAGTCGGCCCTGGCCGTCGATTTCCTCGTGGAGAAAGCCGGGGCGGCCGCGCTCAACGGCATTCTCGACGATCTCGGCGCGGGGAAGAATCTCGACGAATCGCTGCCGGCGCGGACGCGGATGACGCTCAAAGAGCTAGACGCGGAGTTCGCGCGGTTCGCGAGGGAGAAGGCCGCGGCCGCCGCCCCGGACGCGACCTGGGAGGACGTCGATCTGCCCGACGACGCGGACTCGACGGCCGTGACCACCTGGCTTGCGACCCATCCCAAGAGCTTTCGAGGTTGGCAGCGGCTGGCGGCGGCCCTTCTGGCCGAGGAGAAATGGCCCGAGGCCAAGGCGGCCTTGCTCAAGCTGCGGGCACTCTTCCCCGATTACGTCGGTTCGGAGAACGCGTACATCATGCTCGCCGCCGTCTACAAACATGAGGCCGACGCGAAGGCGGAGCACGCGGTTCTCGAAGAACTGGCGAACCGCGACGGCGACGCCCTCCCCGCTTATCAACGGCTGATGGAGCTGGACGAAGCGGCCGGCGACTGGGAAGGGGTCGCCCGCAACGCGCATCGGTTCCTGGCGGTCAATCCGCTGGTCCCCGAGCCCTACCGCCGGCTCGCCCGGGCCGCCGACCGTCTGGACCGCCGCGACGAGGCGATCCGGTCGTACCGCGCCCTGTCGAAGCTTGACGACGCCGACCCGGCCGAGGTCCATTTCCGGCTGGCGAAGCTGCTCCATCAGGCTGGGAGACGGGACGAGTCGCGCCGCGAGGTCCTCAGGTCGCTTGAGGAGGCCCCGCGCTATCTCGAAGCGCACCGGCTCTTGCTCGAACTGGTCGACGCCGACCCGGCGCGGCCGCCGACCGCCCCGCTCCCGGCTCCGGCCCCAACCTCCAGGCCCATCCCATGACCCGACGTCTTTTGCTTCTGGCCGCGATCGCGATCTCGGGGGGACTGCTCGTCGCCGGGGGGGTCGTGTTGGCGCAGCAGTATCAGCGCCGCGGGTCGCCGTTCGATCCGTTCGACGGCTCCGACTTCCGGCGCGGTGGGATGCGACGGGGGGGGCGGGGGGGCGGGTCGCCGCTTCAGGGGCTCCCCGCCGAC
>CALCIC010000182.1 GCA_937907405.1 uncultured Isosphaeraceae bacterium
TTGAGGATCATGCCCCGTTCGTCGAGGCCCGCCAAATTGATATGAAGCGGACTCGATCCGTCCGCGCCGCCGTAAGCGCGGGCGCAGTCGGCGATATCGCAATAGGTGACCGTGACGGCCTTGCCGCCGACGACGTCGTTCAGGACGTGGCGCGTCTTGCCGCTCATGGCGACCTGGTGATAGGCCCGAAACTTGCCGGCCGCCTCAATGCCGATGACCGGCTCGTCGTCGGCGAGAGTCGCGCCGAGGGCCGAGGTCGTCGGGGGAGTCTCCACGCCCGCCATCTGGAACATATGACGAACGGAGGTGGTCGGGACGTACCGCTCCGTCTTGTGCGACCAGGCGGCGAGGCTCGTTCGCTCGACCCAGTACACCGCCAGGACGGACACCGCCGCCAACAGCGCGAACCCCAGGATCGGAATCCCCAGCCTGGTCAGTCCCGACGACGCCTTAGGATCTGGCATTTGGGGCGCTCCGAAGTGTGGTCGCGGTCGAATGGAGGAAGTGCAAGTAGTGGAAGGAGGAGCGGCCGGGTCCACGACCCGGCCGCCTGGGGATTCATGTCGTCCGCGAGGACGCTTGCCGAATCAGTAGCTCTCGGAGGACAGTACCTCGCCGTTGGCCCGGGTGCCCAGGGCCCACCAGGCCGGATAAGCGATCGAGTCCTTGATGAACCGGACGCTGCCGTCGGCCAGCGCCACGTTGACGCCGCCGCTATGGTTGCTGGTGGCGTTCGTGTAGTGGTCGTGCATCGCGTTGAGGCAGCAATCCATCCGGCAGGCGCCCCACAGGATCTGACCGCCGCCGTTGGGAGGGATCACGGTGTTGAACATGGTGGATCCGAGGATGCCCCAGCCCCAGTGATTGCCACGACCGCCGGCCTGGCCGCCGGGCGCCTTGAACCAGCCGTCGCACTGCATGATGTCGGCCTTGATCCCGGCAAGCATTCCCGAGGCGTCAAGCTTGTTGCCGGCCTGTCCGTTGTTGCCGCCGGCGTTGCCGGTCGAATTGCCCCGCTTCAACGCGGTGGGGATGACGTCCCCCACGAGCGCCTCGGCGAACGCAATCGTGTTCGACGTGCCGTCGACGACGTCCGCAATGGTGTAGGCGTTCTGGTAGGTGAACAGCCCGGTGCTCACCTGACCGTAGATGATCGTGGTGGTCCCCATGCTCCCTTCGTAACTGTTGATGTTCGACTTTCCGGCGCTGCCGTCGGAGGGGCAGAGGAGACTATTGATCTTGGTGTTATAAGCCGTCGAATTAATCTTAGCGCCCACCCCACCCCGCTCGGGCGCCCAACTGAAATTAATGGAGTTGTAGATCGGGGTCTGCTCCATGTAAGGGAGCATGAGCGATTGAGCGCTCCAGCCCGACCACCCATCGGCGTCGCCAGGGGCGTTCCAGGGATTCAGCGACGAGCCCATGGGGAAGCTGCCGATGCCCTGGTGATAGTTATGCAGCGCCAACCCGACCTGCTTCAGATTATTGACGCATTGGGCGCGACGGGCGGCTTCTCGAGCGGCCTGAACCGCCGGAAGCAGCAGTGCGATCAACACCGCGATGATTGCAATGACAACAAGCAGTTCGATCAGGGTGAAACCCCGTCGACACGAGATCCTTCGCGTCATAACGCGACCTCCGGGAGAAGAAAGAGAAGATAAAGAACTCGAAAATCAGCCGGCGTGAAATGAGGAAACCAGGCGGCCGGCTTCATCCGCCATCAGTACCATGCGTCGAAAATCACTTCTTCGGCTTGGGCAGAGGATTCTTCGAATAGAATTCCGTCATGTCGCTCTGTCGCTTCGCCGCTTCCGGGTCGGGCACGACTTCCGATCCCGTCGTCTGGTCAGCGCCGCCGCCGCAACCGATCACCGTGGCCGAAGCCGCAAAGGTCAAGCACAGTCCGGCCAGCCGCGCGGCTCCGATTCCGAAATCCCTTCGATTCATCAATATCGTCTCCTAGGAACAAATCCAGGGGCGTGGTGAGCGCTTCGACGAGCCAATCACTCGCGAACGACGCCGAACTGAGGCTCAAAGCAAGACGCGGGGATGCCCCTTGCGAAAAACGCAGTCATTCCGAACAGAAAGGAACGTCGACCGCCTCGCAACTCAACTCCATATCTTTCATATCCAGAATCCGCCGCCTCGGCAAGCCACTACACATAAAACGCTCAAACTTTGATCGTCCTACGTTCAACAACGAAGTCGAACTCCCCCTCTCGGAAGCGTTGGAAGGCGCGGGGGGAGGGCGCCGGACGTTCGAAATCTCCAAAATCATCGCACCACGCAATCGATCTCGCGCGATCTTCGGGCCGATCAGCTTCAGCGCAGGAACAAGCGGTAGACGGGGTTGTCGGTTTCGTCGATGCAGGGATAGGCGAGGGCGTGGATGAAGGCCTGGAAGTCGGCGAGTTCGGCGGCCGGGATCTGGACGCCGACGAGGATCCGGCCGTAATCGGCGCCCTGGTTCCGGTAGTGGAACAGGCTGATGTTCCAGCTCGGAGGCATGCTGGAGAGGAACCGCATCAAGGCGCCGGGACGTTCGGGGAATTCGAACCGGTAGAGGCGTTCATCGCGGGCGAGGGGGCTACGACCACCGACCATGTGGCGGACGTGCTCCTTGGAGAGCTCGTCGTCGGTCAGGTCGACGGCCTCGAAGCCGTGGGTGATGAAGCGGTCGGCGATCGCGGCCGACTCGCCCCGGTCGGCGACCGCCAGGCCGACGAAGACGTGGGCGGTTCGGGCGTCGGAGATCCGATAGTTGAACTCGGTGACGCTCCGCGCGCCGACGACCTCGCAGAACCGCCGGAAGCTGCCGCGTTGCTCGGGGATCGTCACGGCGAACAGGGCCTCGCGCTCCTCGCCGACCTCGGCCCGCTCGGCGATGAGCCGAAGGCGGTCGAAGTTGACGTTCGCCCCCGAGGTGATCGCGATCAACGAGCCGCCGTCGGGCCCGGCGTGAGGGACGTACTGCTTGACCGCCGCGACGGCCAGCGCGCCGGCCGGTTCGAGGATGCTCCGGGTGTCCTCGAACACGTCCTTGACCGCCGCGCAGACCGAATCGGAGTCGACCAGGACGAAGTCGTCGACGAGGGTCCGGGTGAGCCGGAACGTCTCCTCGCCGACGAGCTTGACCGCCGTGCCGTCGGAGAACAGGCCGACGTCGCCGAGCGCGACCCGCTCGCCGGCGCGGACCGACTGGACCATGGCGTCGGAGTCGGTCGTCTGGACGCCGATCACCTTGATCTCGGGACGCACGGCCTTGATGTAGGCGGCGACTCCCGAGATCAGCCCGCCGCCGCCGATCGGCGCGAACACCGCGTGGATCGGCCGCTGATGCTGGCGGAGGATCTCCATGCCGACCGTCCCCTGACCGGCGATCACGTCGGGGTCGTCGAACGGATGGACGAACGTCGAACCTTGCGACCGGGCGATCTCGACGGCGCGCGTATAGGCGTCGGAATAACTGTCGCCGTGGAGGACGACCTCGCCGCCGAGGGCCCGCACGGCGTCGATCTTGAGTCTCGGGGTGGTCGCCGGCATGACGATCGTCGCGCGACATCCCAGCCGGTCGGCGCTCAGCGCCACCCCTTGCGCATGGTTGCCCGCCGAGGCGCAGATCACCCCGCCGGCGAGTTGCTCGGCCGAGAGCCCGGCCATCTTGTTGTACGCCCCCCGGAGCTTGAAGCTGAACACCGGCTGCTGGTCTTCGCGCTTGAGCCAGACCGAAGCGCCCAGCCGCTTCGAGAGTTTCTCCGCCGGCTCCAACGGCGACTCGACCGCCACGTCGTAGACCCGCGCCGTCAGGATCTTCTGGAGGTAGTCCATCAGGCCGAGGGGGGGGGCGGGGGTGGTGGAAGTCGGATGTCTGGGGATGAGGTCTTGGTCACGGTTCATAACGGCGAATTCCGGATCAGAGAACACCAGCCCGACGCGCAAGCGAGGGAACAATCCGCACCGGCCGCGACGAACTCCGCGAGCTGCTCGAGGCGGTCCCCTCGCTTGCGCGTCGGGCTGGTATTTCGAGCCGATCCGGCGGGCCGGCCCTTTCGCTCAGCTCGTAATCCCCTTGGTCAGGTGCATGAAGGCGGTTTCAAGGTTGATCTCGTCTTCCTTGAAGAGGGTCAGCTCGAAGCCGTTTTCGAGGAGGCGGTTGGCGAGGAAGCCGTATTTGACGACGCCGGTGTTGAGCTTGACGATGAGGACGCCGTTCTTGTCCTCGACGGTCTCGACCTCGGGCTGGGCTTCGAGAAAGTTGGCGGCGTCGACGAGGCGGTCCTCGACGTTGATGTTCAGGACGACGTCGGTGCGGACCTGCTTCATGACCTCGGTCACCTCGCCGTTGACCAGCAGGCAGCCCTGCTCGATGATCCCGATCTTGTTGCAGATGTCGGCCAGCTCGGGGAGGATGTGGCTGGAGACGAGGATCGTCTTGCCCATCGCCCGCAACTCCTTCAGCAGCCCGCGCATCTCGATCCGGGCGCGGGGGTCGAGGCCCGAGGCGGGCTCGTCCAGCAGCAGGACCTGGGGGTCGTGCAGCAGGGTCCGGGCCAGGCCCAGCCGCTGGGTCATGCCGCGCGACAGGCTGGTCACCAGGGCGTCGCGCTTGTAGGTCAGATCGACGAGTTCGAGGACCTCCTCGCAGATCTTCCGCCGCGCCGGGCCCTGGATCCGGTAGGCGGAGGCGAAGAATTCGAGGTATTCAATGACCTTCATGTCGTCGTACACGCCGAAGAAGTCGGGCATGTAGCCGATGACGCGGCGGATCTCCTTCGACCCGGTGTAGATCGAATAGCCGCAGACGGTGGCCTCGCCCCAGCTCGGGTTGAGCAGGGTGGCCAGGATCCGCATCGTCGTGGTCTTGCCGGCGCCGTTGGGGCCGATGAAACCGTAGACGTCCCCCTGGTTGAGGGTCAGGTTCAGGCGGTTCAGCGCGTAGAGGTCGCCGTACATCTTGGTCAGGTCGTTGGTCTCGATCATCGCGGTGGGCCTTGTCGATGTGTTTGAGTGAGGACTCGGGCGAGGCTCTTCGCATGGGAACGGGGGTCGGGTCGACGAGCCGCGACGGCAGCCCCCTTCTTGGGCTGGTTGAGGGGCAGGATGACCCGCAGCATGGTGGTCTGCTCCAATTTGGGCTCGCCCGGGGCGTTTTCGAGGGCGAGCCGCGCGGCGGGACGATCGATCCGCGCCACGAGCATCGGCCGCTGAAGCGCGAGCTGGCCGGTGAGGTCGAGGTCGTGGAGCGTCGCGTTGCCCAGCGCCCGCTCGTTGTTGCGGCTGTCCTCGCTCTCGTGGAACATCACCGCGCGCATCAGGTCGCCGCGGTCGAGCTTGAAGTCGCGGCTTACTCCCTGTTCCGGGAGGTAGTTCTGTCGGTTCTCCTTGAGGAGGCCCGACAGGTTGCGATCGTTGGTGAGCTGGATGTTGATCGTCTGGCCGGGGGCGACGTCGCCGATCGTGTAGACCTGTCTGCCGAAAGCGAGGACGGCGTCGTGGAGCGGATAGTTCAACAGGTTGACGACCGTCCCCGCGAGTCGATCGGCGCCGAAGGGGCGGAGGTCCGACTCGATCAGCGGGCCGGACTTGCCGAACCACCGCGAGGCGACCGTCTTGGTGCTCCAGATGGGAATCCGAACGTTCCGCAGCCGCTCGACGCTGTTGGCCGGCTCGTATGAGTAGCCGCCGCCGCCGAAGTTGAACCGGCGGTTGGCGCCCCCCATCGCGCCGAACTGGTTCTCGGGGACCCCGAACCAACTGGTCAAGACCTCGGTCCCCGGCGCGGGTCGGAGCGGCTCGCCCGGCGGGGCGAGCGCCGTCGGCGCCGCAGCCTCGGCGCCGTCGCCGAGCGCGACCGGGAGAAAGCCGATCCCGTAGTCGCGGTTCTGGGGGCTGAACAGGGTGGCCCAACTCCGTCCCCGGGTCAGCCCGGAGACCTGGTCGACGTCGACGACGTCGACCTTGTTGACCAGGAGTTCGCTCCCCTTGAGGCGGTAGGCCGCATAATAGGCCAGCAGGCTGACCACCGCCACGATGGCCGGGAAGGTGATCCAGGTCAGTTCCATCCGCTTGACCACCCGCTTGAGGAACAGATAGTCCCCCGGGCCGATCGCCAGGATGTAGAGGAAGATCAGGAACGCCACCCAGCCGAACGGGATCAGCTTGACCCGGGGGAACTGTTCGAGCGCCACCCGAAGTTGGCTGGCGAGGTCGGTGACGCCGGTGCTGTAAAAGCTGCCGCGCGGCGACATCGCCATGCCGGGAACATGGCTGCCGCGGCTTCGCTTGAGGTCCAGCGCCTTGATCCAGAACAGGCCGCGATCCGGCCACTCCGAGAAGATCTTCTCATTGACGTCGACGCCGATCAGCGTCACTCGGCCGAACCCGTACGGGCCCCGGACGACCACGGGCAGGCTGGAAACGCTGGTGAGCGCGACGCCCCCGCGCTCGTCCAGGCGTTCGAGCTTGGTGATCATTCGGGGAGGGGTCCCCGGCGGGGTGATCGACTTGGAAGAACCCGCGAACGTGTCGAGCGCTTCGAGCGACTGCACCCGCTCCTGGCCGGCCGGAACGGCGGGCAGCGCGGGGCCCAGAACGCTGTCGCGGACCGCCTGCCAGTTGGCCCCGACGCTGACGACCAGATGACCGCCGCGCTGGACCCATTCGACGAGCGCCTGGCCGCGCAGGCCCCCGATCAGGTCGAGCGTGGCGCGGTCGGACGTGTCCAGGACCACGGCCCGGACGCCGTCGAAGCCGTACCACCGGCCTGGGACGCGGTCCCCTTCGACGTCGAGCCGGGAGACGACGATCTCGGCCTCGCCGCTGTTGGCCATCGTCGAACCCGCCTGCTGGAAGCCGGCGGCGGCCGGCACCTGGTCGATCCCCTGGGGCAGGCCCGTGGTCACGATCAACGTCTCGTCGGGCATGATCGCCCGCGGCGCCCTGGGCATCGTCCGCGCCTGCTCGCGCTCGCCCAGCCACCGGCCGTTCTCGCTGTAGAAGCGGATCGTCAGGTCGGAGTCGCGACCGCCGGGGCGGATGTAGCCGGCGAACCGGCGAGTCCCTCCCGCCGGCACGTCCACCGCCTGCCGGAACGCGGTCGGCACGCCGTCGTCGTCGCTGGCGACCACGTCCATGAACCCCGAGAACCGCTCGGCGCCCCCCTTGAGCTGGACCCAGACCGACGCCCACGCGCCGATCTTGAACCCGTCCTCGCCGCCGGGGGTGCTGAACCCGACGCGGAGGTTCTCGATCTCCACCGGCATCGCCGCGTCGGCGGAGCCCGGGACGATCGCCGCCAGCGCGATCAGCAACAGAGCGTGACGGACGATCCGGAACGGCCGAGGACCGTGAACGAGCAACGTCGAGAAGTGGTCTATCATGTTGGCAACGGCAACCAGGATGCGTCGATGGTCAGATGACGACGGTGGATCGAGCGCTTGCATACGACGTCGCCCCGCGTTTGGTTCAGTTCGGTGGGTGGCTCGGATTCGTAATCGACCCCTTGTGAACAGGCCGTGGCTCGCGTCCACGGGGTCGGCAAGCCGAACCCGTGCCACCCTGAATCAAGCTCACCAACTTCCGACTCACTCCATCAGGGTTTCTCGGCCGGGTCGCAGGTGCAGGGGGATTTCCCGCAACCGGGGCAGCCGAGGCCGTACTTGCGGTTCACGGCGTCTTCCAGGTCGATCCCCCGGATGTTGGCGAGGGTCGCCAGCCAGGCCAGGACGTCGGCCATCTCAAGGGCCAGTTCGTCCCGGGTTCCGGATCGAAGGGCCGTCGCCAACTCGCCGAACTCCTCGGTCAGCCACAAGAACGTCGCCGCGTCGCCGCGCGCGGCGTCCTTGGCCCCGTACATGGCCTCGATCGATCGTTGCAGCGCGCGGAGCGTAACGCCCCCTCGGTCAGGATCACCCATAGATGTGATCTTAGCCGATCGTCGATCGCGGATGCGAGAGGGAAGCCCCGCGACGCGGCCGGAAGCCGTCACCCCGTCTCCTTCCCCGACCTTCGACCCGGCAGATCGCGCGAGAACGTCCTGACTCCTCCGAAGGCGAGGACTTTCCGCCCCCCGGCGACTCTGATACCCTGCGCGGGGGATCCTCAAAGTCCAGCGACGGGAATGCGGGGACGATCATGAACAAGAGAATGTTCCTCAGGCTCTCCGCGGCGATCCTGGGTGGGACGTCCGGGCGACGGCTCTTCGGCCGAGGGCCCGACGCCCCCGCCTCGGGGGGAACGCTGACCAACTGGGCCGGCAACTACCGGTACGGCACGGACGACCTGACCTCGCTCGCGACGGTGGATAAGGTCCGCGCCTACGTCCGGGGGCATGACTCGCTGAAGGCGCTCGGCACGCGACATTGCTTCAACGGCATCGCCGACAGCACCCACGCCCTCCTCTCGCTCAAGCCGATGAGTCGGGTGATCGAACTCGACCCGAAGGGGTCCACGGTGACGGTCGAGGCGGGAACGACCTACGGCCAGTTGGGGCCCTATCTCCACGAGAAGGGCTTCGCGCTGCACAATCTCGCGTCCCTGCCTCACATCTCCATCGCGGGGGCCTGCGCCACGGCGACCCACGGCTCGGGCGTCAAGAACGGAAACCTGTCGACGGCGGTCTCGGCCCTGGAGTTCGTCACCGCCGACGGCGGCCTCCTGACTCTTTCCCGCGACAAGGACGGCGAGACCTTCCTCGGCGCGGTCGTCCACCTGGGGGCGCTCGGGGTGGTGACGAAGGTCACGCTCGACGTCCAGCCCGCCTACACGATGCGCCAGGAGGTCTATGAGAACCTGCCGCTTTCGCAACTCGCCGACCACTTCGACGCCATCATGTCGGGCGGATACAGCGTCAGCCTGTTCACCGACTGGCAGAAGAAGCGGATCAACGAGGTGTGGGTCAAACGTCGCGCCGACGACCCGGAAGCCGACCTGAGACGCTATGGGGCGACCCTCGCCGCCAGGAATCTGCACCCGATCGCCGAGCTCTCGGCGGAGAATTGCACGGAACAAATGGGGGCGCCCGGCCCCTGGTACGACCGTTTGCCGCACTTCCGCATGGGGTTCACACCGAGCAGCGGCGAGGAGTTGCAGTCCGAATACTTCGTCCCCCGCGAAAACGCGGTCGACGCCGTCCTCGCGATCGAGCGACTGCGCGACCAGGTCGGACCTCGTCTCTTCATCTCGGAAATCCGCGCCATCGACGCCGACCGCCTGTGGATGAGCCCGTGCTACAAGCAATCCAGCGTGACCCTCCACTTCACCTGGAAGCCCGACTGGGAGAACGTCCGCAAGCTGCTGCCGGTGATCGAGAAAGAACTGTCCCCTTACAAGCCCCGCCCCCATTGGGGCAAGCTGTTCACCATCGAACCGAAAATCCTTCAATCGCGCTTCGAGCGGTTGGGCGACTTCAAGGAACTGGCCAGGCGGTACGACCCTCCAGGCAAATTCCGGAACGAGTTCCTGGCCAGCAACCTCTACGACTGACGGAGAAGGGGGACGGAGCGAATCCTCCTTCTCACGTTCTAGAAGCGGATGATTCCGCGTCGACTGATCGGCTCGGCGACTCGATCCATCCGCTTGCCGGTCTGACGACGTCGGGTTCCGCCGGCTTCCAGTCCGAACCGTCCGAAACTTTCGGAGATTCACCATGTCCGACAACGCCGCCGTCGTCCGCCGGTTCGTCGATGAAATCCTGAATCAGGAGGATTTCGACGGCGCCGGTCGGTTCATGTGGGAAGACGTCGTCCAGCAGCGCTCTTCCCGGGACAGAACCAGGGGTTGGCAGGCTTTCAAGACATGATGCGGGGATCGCGCGTCGCGTTCCCCGACATCCGCTGGTCCGTGGAGGAACAGTTGACCGACGGCGGCCGTGTGCTCACCCGATTCGTGTGGACGGGAACGCATAGCGGGCCGTTCCTCGGCATCGATCCGACCGGTCGCCGAGTGACCGTCTGGGGCCTGGTCGTCGACCGGCTTGAAGCCGGGCGGATCAAGGAATCCCGATTTCTGATGGACACCCTGGGGCTGATGACGCAGCTCGGGGCGTCTCCGGACTGATCGGGCCGATGACAGGGAGGATCGCAGGCGACGTAAGGCGGGGCGTTCGGGCGTCGGCCGCCCCGAGGCATGGCCCTCATGGGCGGGCCGAGGCCGATCCGCGAGTCGTTCTGGTCGAACCGCGCCGCGTCAGTCGTCTACGCCCTGGCCGACGAAGACCGGCGCGGAGGCGGACGCGGCGGCGGCCGGTTCGAAGCCGGAGACGCACGACCGCATCGAGGCGGCTTCCGGCGCCTCGGCGGGGGCGATCAGCGACAGTTCGTTCTCGAAGCGGAACGCGCGGCGGTGGTCGCCGCATTCGATCAGGAAAATGGTGGGTTGGCGTTTCTCAACGATTTTGTGGATCACGACGCCTTCGGAAGCCCGCCCGGTGGTCAACTGAAAGCCGACCAGATCACCCAACTCAAACGGCCGCTTCATGATCTCACCCTCCATGGTGAAAACGACGTCGGCGCGGAGCCGATATCAATCCGTTGCGGGCGATCTTACCAAACCGGCCGATTGTGTCACGATCAACCTGAAAAAATCCTCAAGCCGCGCCCTCCGGCGCTGCGAGGACGATCGAGGCCGCTCCCGGCGCAAACCTCGCGCGGAGTCAGGTCGTTGCATTCGGATTCGTCTTGGATTCTCCATCAAGCGACGGCCTGATCTTGCAAGTGGAACTCTCAACGAGGCGTCGGCGGCGTTCGAAACCGAGGCGAAGGTCGTCGCTCGTCCCAGGAGAAAGCCGGCGAATGCGAGAAACGGATTGAGGGGATGAGGCCGGCGCCTCGCGATGCGAGCGGCGGCCCGGCTCAGCGACCGAAACCATCGACGTCCTCGTTGAGTCGCTCCGACCAGTAAGAGCACGTCCGCCGCCGCTCGGTTACAGAATTTCGGGCTTGAAGCGCGACTCGCGACGGCCGCGACGAAATTCTGCCGCTTGACGATCGACCGCGCGGGTTGTTCTAATCGATCGTCTCGACAGGTGTCCTGGAACCGTCCTCGGTTCCACAAGGGAAGAATAGGGAAGACGGTGAGAATCCGTCGCGGGGCCGCCGCTGTAATCGGCGAGGCTCTCGGACAAATCAGCCACTGCCGCAAGGCGGGAAGGCGGTCCGAGGGTCGTCAGAAGCCGTAAGCCAGAAGACCTGCCCGTCGAGCTTGACTTTGGATGCTTCGGCCGCGAGCATCCGGGTGGGCGCGCCGGCGGAACTTCCGCAATCGCGCCGCGCACCCGAACGGCCGAAGCGGACCCATCCGCCGGTCGCCGGCAGGATTCCCCGCCTTGAAGGTTCTCCAGGTCCGGCCTCCCGGCCAACCGCGCGGCTTCACGTTGATCGAGCTCCTGGTGGTCGTCGCGATCATCGCGGTCTTGATCGCCTTGTTGCTCCCCGCCGTCCAGGCGGCCCGCGAGGCCGCCCGACGGATGCAATGCACGAGCAACTTGAAGCAACTCGGGATCGCGCTCCACGGCTATCACGACGTCCATTCGACGTTCGCGGCCGGCGGCTGGGTCAGCCTGCCGAGTCAGCCCAATACCATCAACATGAACATGGGATGGTCGGCCGCCGTTCTCCCCTGGGTCGAGCAGACCGCGCTTTACAACGGCCTGAACGTCAGCCAGCGGTACAACGTCGCCGCGAATTCGACGGCCGGACGCACCGTGCTGGCGATCTACCTGTGTCCCTCCGAGCCTCGCGACTCGCTCTGGGGCAAGACCCCCGGCGATCCGTTCGAATCGGCCGACGCCGACTACGGCGGGATGTACGGCGAGCGCGGGCTGAGTACTCCGTCGTCGAACAACAACCCCCCCCGAGGCGCGATGCTGTTCAACCTGAACGTCGCGATCGCCGGGATCACCGACGGCGCGTCGAACACGATCCAGGTCGGTGAGCACCCCGAGGCGATCAACGCGTTCTGGATCAGCGGCCACAACCTGTTCGACCAATCGGCCCCGATCAACGCCCGGCCGCCGTTCGAGCACGGCGAGGAACTGACCAGCCAGCATCCCGGGGGGGTGAACGTCCTGCTCTGCGACGGCTCGGCAAGGTTCCTCAAGCAGACGACCGACCCCCGCGCGCTCGCCGCGCTCTGCACCCGCAACGGCGGCGAAGTCGTCGACGCCTCCTCCTACTGACACGGATCGACTCTTCCCTCTCTGAATCTCGAATACGAATCTCGAACGGAGTTGCCCCCTCATGCGATTTTCGACCGCGCCGGCCCTTGTCTTGATTCTGGCGGCCCTCGCCTCGGCCGCCCGCTCCGACGTCGTGACCACGACGACCTTCGAATCGGCGGCGATCCCCTCGAACCCCGGCTACCTCAATAATTCCGATCCAGTCGGCAACACGAACCCCGGCTTCAACGTCGACGGCAACGTCTTCAGCAATGATTTCGATACGACCTACGGCACCTGGTCGGGCTGGACGCTCTCCAAAAAGGTCGACGTGGTCGATCCCAGGACGGCCGATTACACCTACCAGTACAGCACGATCGCCGGCGGCGGGGCCGACGGGTCGGCGAACTTCGCCGTGGCGTACAACAGCGCCTTCGGCGCCGCCCCGTACATCAACGTCGCGGCCGGTCGGTCGGTGGTCTCGATGGACGTCACCAACACGACCTACGCCTATCTTTCCATGAAGAACGGCGACGCGTACGCCAAGAAATTCGACTCGGGCGACTTCTTCACGCTTCACGTCGCCGGCTTCGACGGAGCGAACGGCGCAGGGGCGAAGGTCGGCCAGGTCGACTTCAACCTCGCCGACTTCCTGAACGGGAAGAATACGATCGTGAACACATGGCAAACCGTCGATCTCACGAGTCTGGGGGGGGCGCGGAGCCTGAGCTTCACGTTCTCGTCGTCCGACAACGGCGACTTCGGGATGAACACGCCCGCCTACGTCGCCGTCGATAACATCCGGACGTCGGCCCCGTCCGACTCGGCCGCGGTCCCCGAACCCGCGAGCCTGGCCACCGCGGCCGTCGGCCTCGCCGCCGTCGCGTTCGCCGCTCGTCGCGGACGGAAGCGCGCGTCCGCCTGACGAATCGAAGCTCGGCCGCCGGAACCCCTGGAGGGAACCGGCGGCCGTCGTCGTTTCGACAGGCTCAGCGACCGGCTTCGAGATGGGCCTCGACGAACCAGAGCTGCTTGTCGACGTCGCGCGAGATCTGGGTGAACAGGTCGGCCGTGTCGGCGTCGCCGGCCTGTTCGGCCTTCTCGATCGCCGCGCGGACCTGCTTGCCGAACCCGGCGACGGCCTTCGAGAGCGCGTCGACGTGGTCGCGGCCGTCGCTGATCGTCAGCGAGTACGCCGCGAGTGTCGTCCGCGACGAGACCGCCGCCAGCGTCCCCTCGGCCACGCCGCCGAGGGCCGTCGCGCGCTCGGCGATCTCGTCGATGTAACCCAACACCTCCTGAGCAACCTTGTCGAACAACTCGTGGAGGCTGAAGAAGTGCGGCCCGCGAACGTTCCAGTGCGCGTGCTTCGCCTGCAAGTGAAGGTCGATCGCGTCAGCCAGCCGTTCGTTCAGCAACTTGACGATCGCGACGCGGACGTCATGCGGCAGATCATTTCGCGTGGGATGCATGTTCGGTCTCCTGATTCCAATCGATCGTAAAAACCCGGTTCGTCAAGTCTACGCCAGGTCGAACAAGAGGATTTCCGAGGGGCCCTCGGCCTTGATCGACAGCGACGAGACGTCGCTGACGGCCAGGCCGTCGCTGGTTTCGAGGGGCTCGCCGTTGACCACGACGGGGCCCCGGATCACCTGGACCCAGGCGTGGCGTCCGGCGGCGATCGACCGCTCCAGGGTCCGGCCGGTCCCAAGGTTCGCCAGAAAGATCGAGACGTTTTGATGGATCACGAGCGAGCCGTCGCGGCCGTCGGGCGAGGCCACGGTCTGCCAGACCCCCTGGCGGTCGGCCTCGGGGAACGCCTTCTGCTCGTAACCCGGCTCCAGCCCCTCGCGGTCGGGGAACACCCAGATCTGGTACAGATGCACCGGCTCCTCCGCCGACGGGTTCGCCTCGGAGTGGCGGATTCCCGTCCCGGCCGTCATCCGTTGCAACTCGCCGGCGCGAAGGACCGAGACGTTGCCCAGGTCGTCGCGATGCTCAAGCGCCCCCGAGAGGACGTACGTGACGATCTCCATGTCGCGGTGCGGGTGCTTGGGGAAGCCCTTCGAAGGCCCGATGTGATCCTCGTTCATCACGCGGAGGTCGCGAAACCCCATGTAGTCGGGATCGTGATAGCCGCTGAACGAGAACGTGTACGCCGTCTTGAGCCAGTTGTAATCGGCCGCGCCGCGATCGGCGGCCCGTCGAACGTGAAGCATCAGTGCCGTCTCCACCTAAGAAAGACATTGGGACACGCGCGAGCGATTGTTCAGTCGGCCGAGCCCTCGATGGGCTCGCGAATCGCATCGAGCAGCCGGATCAAGGTTTGGATTTCGTCCCGCCCCAGGCGAGCCAGCAACCGGCGATGAAGCTCCCGGATCGGTTCGTCGAGTCGGCCCACGAGTTCGACCGCCCTGGGAGTGATCGCCACGAAGATCACCCGGCGGTCGGTCTCGCAACGCTCGCGCCGAACCAACTCCAGCTTCTCGAGGCGATCGATCAGGCCGGTGATCCCGGGAGTCGCCGTGAGCATCCGATCGGCGACCTCCAGAATCGGCGTCGGACGCCCCTCGCCCCGGAGGATCCGGAGCACGTTGTACTGCGCGGGGGTCAAGCCGTGCTCGCGGAACAGCCGCGTGAACAGGACCTGAACCCGATCGCTCGTCCGCAACAACCCCAGCAGCGCCGCCTCCTCCCGCGCGCTGAACGGATCACGCTTGCCGATCCGTCGTTCGAGATCCCCTGAGGCCATCACCGGGACTCCGCTGGCTCGCCGCTTTTTAATTCACCTGACAATAATTTACACGCAATCTACTTGCGCGTCAACTGGTGCGCCGCGAATCGGCTGGACGAGCGACGGTCCTCGTGTTGCAATTGCTGAAGGATGCGGGCGTGGAACCGGATGACGAGGGCCGCGAGATGGACACGGGCGAAGCGGGCGCGATCTCGTTCTCATGCGCGCGTTGCGAGGCCCGATTGACGGCGCCGGCGGCCAAGGGGGGGAAGCAGGGGCGGTGCCGACATTGTGGGACGATCCAGATCATCCCGGATCCGGCGGCCGGTTACGCGTTGGCGGAATCGCCGCTCATGCCGCCTGTCGTCGCACCGTCTCCGGTGATTCCCCTTGAGCCGGCGCGACGGACCTGGCGAGGGTCGTCGGCCTGGGGGGTCGTGTCGAGTTGGCTCCACGCGTCGGCCCGCGAGCGAACCGCGCTCGAGGGGGAGAGCGTCGCGTTGATCTTGCTGAGCCTCGCTGATCTGATGGTGACCTATCACCTCCTGAGATCGGGGCCGGGGTTCTACGAGTCGAACCCAATCGCCCAGTTCTTCTTCGCGCGGTGGAACATCGCCGGGATGGCGGTCTTCAAGTTCAGCGTGGTGGGCTTCGTCGTCGTCGTCGGCGAAGTCGTCGAGCGGAGCCGCCCCGGCCTGGGCCGATTCGTCGTGCTGGTCGGCTGCATCGCCTCGGGGGCCGTCGTCTGCTACGGCCTCAAATTGGCGTTGGGCGCGATCGTCGATTAGTCGGATCGACGTGAAGCCGATTCTCCGAGGATCGCAGCATCGAAGCCGAAACCATCTCCGAATTACTTCGTGCTTAAATCTTGTAGTTTGTGCGCGCTGGATACTTGCCACGTCGATCGTCGGCCGATATAAGAAAAGGCGACCTCTCAATTATCTTTGTTTTCGAGGCCGACCGGGATTCGCCGAACCCAGTTCCGTCGCGATCAGGACTGCGCTCGACGCCGTCTAGCCGACGGTCCCAGCTCGAAGAGATGCATCTTGCACGCAAGTTCGCCCCGGGCGCTGCAACCCGACTCGCCGTGGACCGTACCCGCGGCAACGCTTGATGAAAGTCCCACGCCTCCCATCAGCCACTTTATGTGAGAGCTTGGGCCGATCCCGAGTCGTCACATTGATTGGATTCGTCGTCTTTTGCTTCGTTTCTTCCGCCGTCGAGGAGATTCACCCATGAGGAACCGACGTTCCGGTTTCACCCTGATCGAGCTTCTGGTCGTCATTGCAATCATCGCGGTTTTGATCGCCCTGCTCCTGCCCGCGGTTCAGGCCGCCCGCGAGGCCGCCCGACGCTCGCAGTGCGTCAACAACCTGAAGCAGCTCGGCCTGGCCGTGCACAACTACGTCTCCACCTACTCGGTACTGCCCGTGCAGTGCATGGCCCCGGCGGGCTCGACTCAGAGCTGGGGCTGGAGCTACGGATGGGGGCTCGCGGTGCTTCCCCACATGGAGCAGCAGGCCGCGTTCAACGCGTGGAACTTCGCGCTGGGGATGTTCGGCAACGCCAGTGGGTTCACCTACCAGAAGGGGAACAACACGGTCGCCAACATGAAGATCGCGGGCTTCCTCTGCCCGTCCGACAGCGTCAAGAAGATGCCGGTGGACCCCTACGGCGGGACCAACTACGTGGGCAACTACGGCGGCCCCGGCCAGTTGGGCAACACCAGCCTGGGCGCATTCAGCGGCACGATCGTCCCCAACGCCTGGACCAACAACGCCAACCTCGGCCCCTTGGGGATCGAGTCGGTCACCGACGGCACCTCGAACACCGCGCTGTACAGCGAACGGCTGCTGGGCCTCGTCGGCAATCCGCAGATCCCCCTCAATGACAGAAACAGCAAGCGCGGCATCTTCCCGGCGGCCCGCCCCC
>CALCIC010000183.1 GCA_937907405.1 uncultured Isosphaeraceae bacterium
GAAGCACGACGTGTACGCCTCGTCGGGGGTGAACCAGGTGACGCCGCCGACGGCGTCGGGGAGGGCCTTGCGGCTCTGGTTGACGATGACGAAGCCCGACTGCTGGGTCGAGATCGGCCGCTCCCACATGTAGTCCTCGCCGCCGACCTTGAAGGCCAGGTCGCGGAGCCGCATCGGGCTGCAATAGGGGCCGGCGTCGGGGCCCTTGGTCATGTCGTAGGGGGTGCCCTCGAAGTGGTCGCGCATCAGGCCCATCACGTCGTGAAGGCTCAGTTTCTCGTCGGGCTTGACGAACAGCGGGTAGTCCTCGACCCCTTCGGCCCCTCGGTAGTAGGCGTCGGAGAAGTTCCGGCTCGGGGCCGATCGCCGGTAGACGCTCCAGACCCGGCCGGCGCAGGCGCGGCGGACGGAGGCCGACTGGCTGGGGTGGTAGGCGTCCCGGTAGTTGAACGGCTTGCCGGAGTCGGTCTTGTAGTAGCCCTTCTCGATCGCGAACGTGATCACGTCGGGGGAGTACAGCCAGTTGTCCGGGTCGTCGAGCGGGAAGGTGGTGATCCGGCTGAGGTTGGCGTGGGCCGTGATGGAGCCGTCGGGGACCCTGGCGGCGACCCAGACGATCCCCTTGACGTCGGGCCCCTTGCCGATCAGCTCCATGATCCAGGCCTCGTCCTTGTCGGCGATCGAGAACGTCTCGCCCGAGCTGCCGAATCCGTACTCGCGGCAGAGCGAGTCGACCATCGCGATGGCCTCGCGGGCCGTCTTGCAGCGTTGGAGGACCAGGACCATCAGGGCGTCGTAGTCGAGCTGGCCGTTGCGGTTCTTGAGTTCGGGACGGCCGCCGGTGGTGGTCTCGCCGAGCGAGAGCTGGTGCTCGTTCACCAGGCCGACGACGGAGTAGGTTCGCTCGGCCTGGGGGATCTTGCCGCGGTCCTCGTCGTCTTCCCAGCCCTTGACCTCGATCATCGTCCCGGGCGCGTGGGTCCCGCCGGCGATCCGCAGCAGGCGGGGCATGAACGCGCCGTCGGCCGAGTACGTGACCATCACCGAGCCGTCGCGCGACGCCCCCCGGCTGACGACGATGTTGGTGCAAGCCCGGGCCGTCGCGACCGTCGCCAGCGCGGCGGCGAGAATCGCATGAAAGAGAACCGGCGGTCTGTTCATCGAGGTGCCTTTCTTCCAGCAAGCAAGCGCGGAAACCACTCCCTGACGGGGTTCGCCCGGTTCGAGGATAAATCGTCGCGATCTCCGACACAATGCCGGGCGCCGGGGCGCGCGACGGCGGAGACGTCTTCCGGCCGGATCGGTCGCGGCCGTAGCATGGAAGGGCGTCGCGATCCCCATTGTGGAACCGTCTGGAGCGTGGTGATCGATATGACCGAGGCCGAGGCCGACAGCGATCCCGTGAACGTCTCGCCCGGCGAGCTGGAGGCCGTCGCCTTCGGTGCGCTTTCCAGCGGCCCGCCTTCGGATCGCGAGGCGGCCGACGACCCGCAAGCCGAGCCGGTTACGATCTACTGCGACCGATCGGCGCTCGACCTGCCGGCCCGAATTCGGGTCTTCCAGGGGCTTTGCCGGGTGGTCCACGCCGCGCATCAGCGGGGGACGATCTTCGGCGACCTGAGCCCGGGGCGGCTGCGGATCACCGCCGAGGGCGCGGTCGTCGTCGTCGACGATCCGGGCGAGCCCGGCCGCGTCG
>CALCIC010000184.1 GCA_937907405.1 uncultured Isosphaeraceae bacterium
CCCGGCGTGGGCGTTCGAGAGGATTATGCTTTCCGTACTGCCGCGCCGATCACAACGCGAGGATTCGCTCGTAGTTAGGAATGTGGACGATGGCGAACAGGTATGTTCCGTGTTTGTTCTTAATGGTGGCAAAAATCCACATGGCTTGGCTCGCCCGCTCTATCCAAAAAAATCGACCTACAGTAAAATCAGCGATCGTTGAGGAGTCGTCGTCGCCTTGAGCGTGTGATTGACGAGTGATTTCTGGGCTGAGCGAGCCGATGGATTGTTGCGAACGGGGACTGCACGGATTGGGAGGGCAACGATGCGACTTTGCCTAGTCGAAGACCTCGCGGTAGCCGGGCTGGAACCGCTGACGCTGACCCGGCCGGTGTACGATTTGTGGCTTGGCTGCTCGACGCTGGGGACCAAAATCGCCCGCGCCTTCGGGGTCGGGCCGGGGCCGAATCGGCGGGGGGCGTTGATTCGCAACCACCTGGCGGCCGTGCAGAGCCGGCGCGACCCCCACGTCGTGCTGAACGACCGCGAATGGCTGGCGCGGGGGCCGGTGGTGGTCGCCCGCGGCCGGTGGGTGCCGCCGCAGGGCTTCGAGCCCGCCGCCGAGGGGGGCGCGCCGTGGGTCGGGCTGTGCGAGGGGCAGCCGGCGTTCGTCCACGCGGGGTCCGCCGACGCGGCGTCCCTGGAATTGCACGGCGTCGAGGATTGGTTTGAGAAGATGGCGGCGCGCCATCCCTGCGAGGAGGTCGGCGGCGCGTGGATCAGCCGTCCCTGGGACCTCGTCGCCGCCAACGCGGCCCACATCGAGCGTGATTTCGCGACCAGCGGGCGGCTCGCCGTGAGCAATCGCCAACTCGCCTCGCTCGCCCTGGTGGGGCCGTCGAATCGGCTCTGGATGCATGAAACGACGAGGATCGATCCGTACACGGTCTTCGACACGACCAACGGCCCGATCATCATCGGCGCGGGGGTCTGGGTCCAGCCGTTCACCCGGGTCGAGGGGCCGTGCTACATCGGTCCCGACTCGCAGTTGTTCCGGGCGAACATCCGGGGGGCGGTCTCGATCGGCCCCAATTGCCGGATCGGCGGCGAGGTGGAAGCGGCGATCGTCCAGGGCCACTCAAACAAATATCATGAGGGCTTCCTGGGCCACGCCTACGTCGGCGAGTGGGTGAACCTGGGCGCGATCACCTCGAACAGCGACCTGCGCAACGATTACGGCGAGGTGAAGGTGCCGTTGCAGGGCGATCCGGTCCCGACCGGTCAGGCGAAGGTCGGCTGCTTCATCGGCGACCACACGCGGACCGGCATGGGCTCGATGCTCAACACCGGCACGGCGATCGGCGTGATGTGCAACGTGCTCCCCGCCGGACTGCTGCTGCCCAAGCATGTGCCGTCGTTCTCGGCCGTCCTGTACGGCCGAGTCGCACCGGGGTTCACCCTCGACGAACTGTTCGCCACGGCTCGGATCGTCATGTCCCGCCGCGGCAAGGTTTTCGACGAGTACGAGGAACAGCTTTATCGCGGCCTCTACGAACAGACCCGTCTGGAGCGGGAGCGGGCCTTCCAGCGGACCCGCGAACAGCGTCACGACGTCTGGCCGATCGCCCAGGCGAACGCCCGATGAGCCGAACCGAGTCTCGGCGGGCCGCTCCGCGCGGAGCGATTGAGGTGGATTCCCGGGAAAAGTGTTCGCGCCCCCTTGCCAACCCTTCTACCATTGGGAATACAGCCGGTCGGGTCCGATTCGAGATCGAGTCGCGGCCGGCCGGCCCGCTCCGTGCATCCACGCCCGCCTTTTGAGAACCTCGATGCCCACGGCAGTCGCGCACGCGGAACCAGGAATTCAGGATGCGACCCCCCCGAGAATCGACGACCAGCGCCCGGCCGCGCGGCCGTCGCAGACGTTGAGCGCCCCGGCCAAAGCGGTGGACGCCCACCCCGCGTCGCACACGCCCGACCTTCGCGGCTACATCTATCTGGGGATCATGATCCTCGTCGGGTCGACGACGTCGCCGCTGGCCAAACTGGTCGTCAGCCAGCTTCCGGTCGGCCTGGTGCCGCTGTTGCGGTTCTCGTGCGCGGGGCTGTGCCTGCTGCCGTTCATCGGCGGGCTCGCTCCCTTGAAAGAGTTGGTGCGGCACGACTGGCGACGCATGGCGGTCGTCGCCGCGCTCTGCGTGCCGGTCAATCAATGGTTCTTCCTGAACGCGGCGAAGCTGGGGACGAACGCGCACGTCGGCTTGTTCTACGCGCTGGTGCCTCTGGTGGTCTGGGTCCTGGCCTGGCGGCTCGGGCACGAGCGACTCGATCTCGGCCGGCTGGGGGGGATTCTGGCGAGCATCGGCGGGGTCGTGGTGATCGGGTTGGGCAACCTGCTGGGGAGCGAATCGGCGTCGGCCGCACAGACGAGGGCGGTGATGATCTCGGATCTCCTGCTCATCGGCGCGGTGATCTCGTGGGGGGCCTACGTCGCCTTGAGTCGGCCCCTGGTCCTCCGCTACGGCGCGATGCCGGTGCTGGCCGGCACGTTCCTGTTCGGCTTCTTCCTCCAGATTCCGATCTCGCTGGCCACCGTGACGCAATGGCCGACATTGCTCCGGCTGGCGACGCCGTCGGCCTGGATCAGCCTGGTGATCCTGGCCGCGCTGATCACGCCGTTGAACCTGGCGCTTCAGAACCTGTCGCTGCGTCGGCTCGACGCCAGTCAGGTGGCGACCTTCAGCAACGTCGCGCCGGTCTTGACGGTGGTTTGGGGCGTCAGCTTCTTTCACGAGGCCCTTTCGCCGGCCCTGATCGTCGGCGGCCTCTTGACCCTCGGCGGGGTGATCTGGACCAGCCGCCCCGCGCCCCCGGCCGCCGCGCCCGGGCCGTCGACGGTCGAGGGCTCGGCGGCTTGCCCGATCGATTGAATCTGCGGTAACTTGCTTCCGCGGCGAGTCGGCGAGGGAGGCCTTCGCCTTTCTCAATCAGGGTGGTTGAAGCTTGGATCAGGACGACGTGATGGCGAAGAATGGAAACGCCCGGTCGACGCCGGCCGGGGGCGCGTTGATCGTGCATGTGACGAGCCACGGCTTCGGCCATCTCAACCGCACGGTCGCGGTGATCAATCAGGTTCCGGTCGACGTTCCGGTCGTGATCCGGTCGCATCCCGACCTGTTCCCGAACTGGCGCGAGCGACTGCTTCGGCCGGCGGAACTCGACGCCCACGTGTCGGACGCCGGGGCGGTCAATCCCGTCGGGGGGAGCGGCGCGACCGACGCGCCGGCGACGCTCGAACGCGCGCTCCAGGTTCATCGCGAGGCGACGGCCCGGCTCGACGACGACGTGGCTTACCTGCGAGCCGCGCGCCCCGGCGCGTTGCTTTCCGACGGCCCGCCGCTGCCGCTCGCTGCGGCCCGGCTCGCGGGGGTCCCGGGCTACCTGCTCGGCAACTTCACCTGGTACGACATCTACGAGCCCTACGCCCGGTCGGCCGGTCCCGAGGCGAAGCGCCTGGTCGCCGAGTATCGCGACGCCTATCGTCAGGCCGTCGGCGTCTTTCGGGCCGAGCCCGCGCTCAAGATGGGCTGGCTGCCGAACCAGATCGACGTCGGCCTGGTCGCCAACCCCGGCCGCGACCGCGCGCGCGGGCTGCGGAAGCTCCTGGGCCTGGGGACGACCGAGAAACTTGTTTATTTCTACATTGGGCGATACGGCCAGGACGACCTCGACTGGAAGCGGCTGGGTTCGTACTCCGGTCGGGGGGTGCATTTCGTGGGCTACCACGACGCCCCGGGGGACGCGCCGGCCAATTTGCACCTGGTGTCGGCGAGCGAGTGGTCGGGGGGGGACCTGATCGCCTCGACCGACGCGGTCGTGGCCAAGGCCGGCTACGGGACGGTCGGCGAGGCGATGGCCCACGGCCGGCCGATCCTCTATCCGCCCCGTCGGGGTTTCTCTGAATTCCGGGCGCTCGACCGCGCGCTTCGCGCCTGGGGGGGCGGCGTGCCGCTCTCGTCGCGCGACTTCGCCGGCATGAGGCTCGATCGGGCGTTCGATCGCGCGTTCGGGGCCGGGCCGCTGAAATCCCCCTATCCCGTCGACGGCGCCGCGACGGTCGCCCGCCGCCTGACCGAGGTCTGTCGACGGGCGCGGTCGATCGAGGCGTCCGCCGGCCTGATGGATTCGGCCTAGCCGGCTCAGCCGGCCTCGTGGGCGAGGTACGCCTCGACCATCAGGACGCTCGGCCCGGCGCGGCGGATCACCGACAGCCGGGTCTCTGCGCTGGAGACTTCTTCGAGCTGCTCGCTGAGGAACCACTGGAGGAAGTTGAGCGCGATGTAGCTCTTCTCCTCGGTCGCCAGCGAGACCAACGCGTAAATCTCCTTGGTCGTCTTGGCCTCGGAATCGTAGGCGAGCTGCGCGGCGTCGAGGGCCGAGTCGAACCCGTTCCTGGGCTCGGCGACCGCCGGGATCTTGACCTTGCCGCCGGCGTCGAGGAGGAACTTCACGAACTTCATCGCGTGGTCGCGCTCTTCGTCCGCCTGCTTGTAGTAGATCTTGGCCAGGCCGAAGAGCCCCTCGGCCTCGAAGTAGGTCGCGATGGCGAGGTACTGGTTGGCGTTGCCCAGTTCGTGTCCGATCTGGCGGTTGAACTCGGCGTTGATCTTCTCGCTGATGAGCATTCAGGCCCCTCCGTCGGGCGTGCGTGTTACCGTTAGAATGTGCGTTGGCGCGGCCGAGGCCGATCCAACCTCCCTTTCCAGGGACCGATCGCGTCATCTTACCTCTACGACCGATTCTGGGCGAGGGGAGAACCGCCGGCTTTCGACCCTCCCGCCCGACGCCGATCTCTTCCATTTCGAGAGGAACGAAATATGAAACTGGTCATTCATCCGGCGGTCGACTCCGATCGTCTGGAGGCGCTTCGGTCGGCTGCACCGGGGGCCGAGTGGGTCAACGCGGCGTCCCCCTCGGAAGCGGTCGCGGCGATGCCGGGGGCCGAGGGGTTCCTGGGCAAGATCTCGCCGGCGATGCTCTCTCGGGCCGATCGGCTCCGCTGGGTGCAGTCGTTCACGGCGAGCCTGGAGCATTACCTGTTCCCCGCCCTGGCCGCGCATCCGTGCGTGCTGACGAATACGCGGGGGCTGTTCGGCGACGTGATCGCCGACCAGGTGATGGGCTACGTGCTCTGCTTCGCCCGCAACCTGCACACCTACGCCGCGCGGCGGATCGAGCGGCGGTACGAGCCCGAGGGGGGGGAGTCGGGCCGGGTTGATTTCGCCTCGGGGCCCGGGGTGGTCAACGCCATGGACCGGGCGACGATCTACCTGCCGCGCGCCACGATGGGGGTGATCGGCATGGGGGGGATCGGCCGCGAGGTCGCGCGTCGGGCGTCGGCGTTCGGCATGACCGTCCGGGGCGTCGACCGCCATCCCGACCGGGTCGAGGCGTCGCCCGGCGTGGACCGGGTCGACGGCCTCGACCAGCTCGAAACGTTGCTTGCGTGGAGCGATTTCGCGGTGATCGCCGCGCCCCACACGCCGGAGACCGAGGGGCTGTTCGACGCCCGGCTTCTGTCGGCGATGCGGCCGTCGAGCTACCTGATCAACGTCGGCCGCGGGGCGATCGTGGTGCTTGACGCCCTGGTTGCGGCCTTGCGCGCCGGCTCGCTCGCCGGCGCGGCGCTTGACGTATACGAGGTCGAGCCGCTGCCGCCGGGACACCCGCTCTGGAGCTTCTCCAACGTGATCCTCACGCCGCACACCGCCGGCTATTCGCCGGTGGTCGCCGAGCGCCACCGGGCGCTGCTGGTCGAAAACGTCCGCCGGTTCGCTCGGAACGAGCCGCTTTTGAACGTGGTCGATAAAGCCCTCTGGTTTTGAGGGTCACACAGGCATACACTTAACATACATAGGTATGTGTCGATAGCCCGGCCCGCCCGGCGCGCCTGGCCTCACGCGTGTCTCAAATCTCGGAGGATGCCATGCGACGGGCGTTCACGTTGATCGAGCTCCTGGTCGTCATCGCGGTCATCGCCGTATTGATCGCCTTGTTGACGCCCGCGGTGCAGTCGGCCCGCGCGGCGGCCCGGCGGGCCGCCTGCCTCAACAACCTCAAGCAACTCGGGCTGGCCGGCGCCAGTTATCTCGCCAGCCACAACGTCTTTCCGATGAGCGCCGTGGCGGGCGCGGGGCATGGGGTGAATCAAACGTGCTTCGCGCTGTTGCTGCCGGAACTCGAGCAGAGGCCGCTGTACAACGCGTACAACTTCAAAGTTGAGAATTACGACCCGATCAACAGCTCGGTCGTGGGGACGCAGCTTTCGGTCCTGCTCTGCCCGCAGAATCCGCTGTCGACCGATCGGAACCCCTCGGCGCAGGTCGTTCAGGCCGATGGTACGAAGTACCCGGCCGGCTCGGCGTTCGCCCGAACCCACTACGCGGCCAACTGGGGGGGGAGCCGGACGGCCATCGGCAAGGATTACGACCTGAACAAGTCGTCGTATCGCGGGGTGATGCTGACCGTCCGGGTGATGACTCTGCGGGGGCCGACGAAATCCCTCCGAGCGCAGGACGTCCGCGACGGCCTGGCCAACACGATCTTGTTCGGCGAGAAGCGCGACAGCCAGGGCTGGAACGTCGGCGGATACGCCGGCAGCGAGTTCGACGTGGCGACCACCCCGCTCCTGCCCGACTCGCCGTCCACCCGGATGATCGTCACCGGCTCCTATCATCCCGGCCAGGTGAACTTCGTCTTCTGCGACGGCTCGGTCAAGCCGATCGGCGAGGGCGTCGACCGCAAGACCTGGTACGGCCTGACCACTCGCGATGGTGGTGAACTCATCAAGAGCGACACGTATTGAAATGGAATACGAGCCCGAAGCTTCGTGACCGATTCTCAGGAGCCTGCTCGGTGGAAGACCGAGGGCTCGACCGCGTTGACGGCGAAGAGCCGGTTGTGGAGCATTTGCTCGAAGATCTCGAGGTCGCCTAGGAACGTGGTGGCCGGCTGGGCGTCGCCGTTGCGGCTGACGTGGTCGGGGTACGTCTGGAGCACGGCCAGGCGGTCGGGCAAGGGAGGGTGCGCCGGGTCGTGGACGTCGGAGTCGGGGACGAGGATCCGCATCCGCATGGCCGAATGGATCTCGTTGGGGAGGCGGAACCAGAAGGCGCGGAAGAACGCGTAGAGGTTGGCGTCGGCCGATTCCGGGTCGTAGTAGGCGAGGACTTCGCGGAAGAGCGGTTGGACCATCGCCACCTTGACCAGGGCCGAGGCCGCCGCGCCGCCGCCGGCGATCAGGGCCGCCAGGCGGTCGGCCCGCGCCTCCTGCCCCCAGGCGACGGGTTGGATCAGCCAGGAAGCCTCGTGGAGGCAGAATCGGGCCCAGGCGCCCAGGGGGCCGTACAGACGGTCGGCCCGGCGCTCGACGGCCAGTTCCAGCCCCTCCACGAACCGGGCCAGGCGAGCCGCGCGGGTGGCGTCTCCGCAGGCGAGATGCGCCAGCTCGTGGGCGAGAATCGCGCGCAATTCGGCCTGGGTCAGGACGCGGAGCAGCGGCAGGCCGATCAAGAGGGCCTGCGACCGTCGCCAGGCGACCACGCCGCAGCACGGCAGGTACGTCAGACGCACCTGGCCGGGGGGCTTGACGCCCAGCCGTCGCGCCACCACGTCGATCGCTCCGAACAACAACGGCGCGTCGACCCGCGCGAGGACCGGTCCGAGGTCGGCGTCGGGGTCGTTCGTGTCGGTCCGGAACCAGACGCCGCCGAGCCGCTCGACGACGTCGGCCCAACTCGCGATCTCGTCGCGGAGCCAGCCGCCGAGCACCGGCACGAACCCGCCTAGGACCAGCAGGACGACCGCGCCGGCCAGGTTGACCGACCAGAACACCTGTTCGAGAATCCAGAGCACGAGCGCGCGCCAGGCCAGCTTGAACGAGCCCGCCGGGGCGGCGGGCTCTCCAGCCGCCGGTGACGACCGCGGCTTGCGACCCGGCTCGGGCTTCACGCGCTCGCCGCGGAACACGCCGCGGCAGACCGGGCAGACGAATCGCGAGGATTCGGCC
>CALCIC010000185.1 GCA_937907405.1 uncultured Isosphaeraceae bacterium
TGCTGGCGACCGCCAGGGCCGCCGACGTGGGCGTCGGTTCCGACGCGACGCTGATCCAGGATCAGGCCGACTTCGTCCTTGAGTCGTTCCTCACCAAACGAAAGTCGATGAAGTCCGGCAAGGGGGTCGGCGGCGGCGCGATCACGGTCGGGTACGCCCTCTGGGCGCTCGACGTCGCGGGTCGAAAGCCCGACGAGACCACCGACGCGATGGTGTCGTACCTCCTCAAATCGCAAGCGGAGGACGGCCGCTGGAGGACCGGTGGGCGTCCTCCCCTGGAAGAGTCGGCGGTCACGACCACGGTGCTTTCGGCGGCCGGGTTGAGTCAATACGCCCGAGGGGCGGATGAGAAACCGGCCGAGGACGCGATCAAGAAAGCCCTGACCTGGCTCGAACACGCGCCCCGGTCGGTCCAGGAGGATTACAGCTCGCGACTCTGGGGGCTCGTCTTGCTGGGGGGCGGAGACGAGGCCGTGGCGCGAGCGAGAGACGACGTGACCGCCCGGCAGAACGCCGACGGCGGCTGGTCGTCGGCCGACGGGTTGCCGAGCGACGCCTACGCCTCGGGGCAGGCGCTCGTCCGGCTACGCGAATCGGGCCTGGCGGCGGATTCCTCGGCGTATGAACGGGGCGTCCGCTACCTGCTTCAAAGCCAGAAGCCCGACGGTTCGTGGCGATTGGAGACCCGGTCGCGGCCGGTGCAGGAGTACTTCGACAACGGCGATCCGCACGGGAAGCACCAGTTCATCTCGACCCCCGCGACCTGCTGGGCGGTCGCCGCGCTGGCGGCCGCGCTGGCGCCGGCTCCGGCGGCGGTCGAGGCGGCGGCCGAGCCGGTCGACCTGCTGATCCGAGGCGGCACGATCGTCGACGGCACGGGGAACCCCGCGTATCGCGGCGACCTCGCCGTCCGAGGCGATCGGATCGCGGCCGTCGGCCGGATTCCGGAGGACGCGCCCGCGCGGCGGGTGATCGACGCCCGGGGACTCGTGGTCGCCCCGGGGTTCATCGACATGCACTCGCATTCGGACATGACGCTTCTTGAAGACGGCGCGGCGATGAGCAAGGTCGCTCAGGGGGTGACGACCGAGGTGCTGGGCGAAGACTCGTCGGCGGGCCCTTCGCTCGGCAAGCTGCCGCCGAAAACCGTCGAGGTCGGCGGCGAGACCCTGCGATGGACGACGCTCGGCGGTTACTTCGACGCGCTCGAACAGCGCGGGATCGCCGTCAACGTCGCCTCGTACGTGGGCCTTGGGACGCTCCTCGACTGCGTCAAGGGGGACGCCCTGGACCGGCCGACCGCCGAGGAACTCGTGGAGGTGAAGACGCTCCTCGACGCGGCGATGGGCGAAGGGGCGTTCGGCCTCTCGACGATGCTCGCCGGGCCGCGCGAGCTGGCGGTCGCGACCGACGACCTCGTCGCGCTCGCGGAAGTCGTCCGCCGCCGCGGCGGGATCTACTCCAGCCACATCCGCAACGAGGGAACGGAGGTCCTCGCCGCGATCGACGAGGCGATCGCCGTCGGCGAGCGTGCCGGCGTCCCGGTCGACGTCCTCCATATCAAGATCGCCGACCAGGTCCTTTGGGGGAAGATGGATCAGATCGTCGCCAAGATCGACGACGCGCGGCGGCGGGGCGTAAACGTCCAGGCCAACATCTACCCGTACACGCGCGGCAACAACAACCTCGTGACCATCATCCCCCCCTGGGCCCACGAGGGGGGCAAGGCCGCGCTGCTCGCCCGCCTGCAAGACCCGTCGCAGCGAGCCCGGCTCAAGGCCGAGATCCGCGACGGCCTGCCCGGCTGGTACGACCACTACAAGGCGATCGGCGGCGACTGGTCGAGAATGCTGATCAGCGCCAACCTGAGCCCGAAGAACGCCGCGTTCGAAGGCAAGACGATGGACGTCGTCCTCGCCGCGAGGGCGAAACCCGATGAGCCCAAGGCCGACCTGCTCGACCTGTTCCTTGATTTCCTGGTCGAGGAAGGGGGCTCCGTCTCGACCATCTACGCCCATCACACCGAGGAGGACATGAACCTCGCGCTCCGGCAGCCGTGGTGCTCGATCGGTTCCGACGGCTCGGCGCTGGCCGTGGAGGGAAGCCTCCGCCGGGGGAGTCCGCACCCGCGCAGCTTCGGCACGTTTCCGCGCGTCCTGGGGGTCTACGTCCGCGAGCGCCGGCTCCTGACGATCGAGGACGCCGTTCGAAAGATGACTTCCCTGAGCGCGGCCAAGCTCGGCGTTCAAGACCGCGGCCTGCTCCGCGCGGGGATGTTCGCCGACGTGACCGTCTTCGATCCCGGGACCATCGTCGACAAGTCCACCTATCTCGATCCGTTTCAGTACAACGAGGGGGTCGTCCACGTTTTGGTCAACGGCCGCCCGGTGTTCGAGAAGGGCAAGGCGACGGGCGAGCGGCCCGGCCGGGTCGTCCGTCACAAGGGCTGACGCGCCCGCCCGACGGATTCGCCTACCGCCGCACGACGTCGACGGCCGCCCAATCGGTGGCGACGTCGCCCGGCCAGACGGAGCGGACCTCGGGGTCGGTCCAGCCGAGGTCGGGGTCGGCGGTCAGGATCACCCGGATCGATCGGCGGCCGGTGCGGTCGAGGGCGCTTCCGGGCGCGATCGTTCCTGAAGTCGCGGTCAGCTCGTGCCGGGTCGGACGTCCGGGCGCCGGCTGGTCGTCGCGGATCGACCGGCCGTGGACGATCAGCGTCCCGCCGGGAATCCGGCCGTCGACTCCTTCGATCTCGATCCAGACGTGGTGCGCCAGGTCGTGGGGCAAGTGGGACGAGACGATCAGGCGCGGCGGGTTGCGGATCATCAGCTCGCCGCCGAGCGGAAAAAACCGAGGGGTCGATCCGGCGTCCGCGGCGGCTTCCTCCAGCCGAACCGCGTGGCGCATCACCCCTTCGCGAGCCGCGTCGGGCGAGGCCAGCAGGGAATCGACGGCCAGTCTTGGATCGAATTCAAAGTTGAACGGAACGTGCGGGAGCTCGATCTGCCAGGAGTCGGTCAGTCCGACCGTGCGGACCCTGGCCTGGAGCGCCAGGCGGTGCGGGCCGTCGGTCTCGAAATCGGCCGGGACGATCGTGAAGGCGACGTCCCCCGCGCCGGGGGTCGGCGGCGATTCTTCCTCAATCGCCGCGCGGCGCGCTCCGCTGATCCGGTGCGACCACGCCAGGTGGTCGGTGGTCAAGCCGGGACCGTCGGAGGCGAGGAACGGCAGCCCGTAGCGGACCCGGATGGGGATCTCGCAGTTCAGGCCGCGCGGGTAGCGGCGGCGGGCCGTCCAGTCGACGTTGAAGGCCCGGCGGGTGAGGGCCTGTTCTTCCTCGGCGATCAGCTCGTCCTCGCTCCAGAGGATCGCCAGGGCGCGGGCGGCGGCGTCGCGGACGGGGACGGAGGCGGCCTCGCTCTGAAGCCGAAACAACTCGTGAAGGCCCGCGCGGCCGAAACGGGCGGCTTCCTCGACCGCTTGGGGGCTCACGTCGGGCCGGCTCAGCCGGGCGATCGCCTTGCGGGCGGCCGCCGCGTGCAAAAGGCGTCGGCCGCCGCCGACGGCGACGACCAGGCCGAGCACGGCCAGCACGCCGGTTCGCGGTTCGGCAAGCCAGTTGCGGCCGCTCGGGGCAGCCTCGTCGCGGGAACCCTCGGGGCGTGGCGGCATGCGTGGCGTGACCTCGTCAAAACGGCGGACGGTCAAAGTCGGGTGCGCGGCCGCTTCGGCGGAGTCCGGGGATGATCGTCCCTGGAATCGGGCTTCGGCCCGGCCTTCGGCGCGGCGTCCGCGCCCGGGGGGGCCGCCCCCGCGCCGCCGGGCGCCTCGGGCATCTCCTCGACGATCGTGGGTTGCTCCATGAGTGGGTCGCCGTCTCGGGGCGTCCCGGTCTCCGCGCCGGACCGCTCATAGAGGAACTCGACCATGAGCTGGACGTCGTGAATATCGCGGTGGAGATGGTTCAGCTCGGTCCACACCTTGTCGAGCGGTTCTTCGGCGCCCTCGACGTCGGTGAGGATCAAGAGGTTGTCCTCGGGGACCAGCCGATAGGTCAGCTCAACCTGGTCGAGCAGCAGCTTCAGGCCGGTCTTGAGGCGGGCCCCCTTCAACTCAAGTTCGACGGCGTCGTCGGGCCTGAGATCCAGTCGGTCGAGCGCGGCGAGATCGAGAACGACCTGTCCCCCCAGGTCGGCGGTCAGTCGCCTGGCGACCTCGCTCAGCGGCGTCGGCTTGCCGAACGCGAAGATGTACGGTTGATGCAACGCGTCTTGCAGCGAGGCCGCGGCCTTGCCCGCGGCCGTCGGGCTCGCGGGCGCGGGCCTGGAATCGATCTCGCGCGGCACGCCGGGAACAGCGATCTCCGGGGGGGGCTTCTGCGCGTGCAGGGGAAGCTGGGTCGAGCCGATCAGGCCCAGAATCAGACCGACGAAGACGTAGAGCAGGTTCCTGGGATTCATGGATCGGTCCTTCGAAACGGTCCGCGACGAGACGCCCGGCGCGTTCAGCGAGCGGCTGGGACGAGCCTCGCCGCTCTTGAATTGTAACCGCCAGCGACGATTCGGGCCATCGCGGTAGGCGGTCGGTCATTCGACGCGCCCGAGGGCCGCGGCGGCGTCGATCTCGGATTCGGTCGGGAATCCGAAATCGACGTGATCGAGGACCAGGGCCGACGCGGCCGAAGCCCGGCGCATGGCCGTCGTCATCGCCTCGTCGTCGATCACGCCGGAGGCCGAGTCCCAGCCGAGGCCGATCAACGTGGCCGTGAGCGTGGCCGCGAACGCCTCCCCCGCGCGGTTGGTGTCGAGGGGGGGCCGGGCGCGCGGGAACGCCGGCTGCCGGAACGTCCGGGCGTCCCCCTGGGGGTCGGTGTACCGCGCCCGGCTTCCCGATGCCCCGTCGGTGACGACGAGGATCGAGACCATCGCGGCGACCTCCTCGCGATCCTCAAGCGCCTCCCACTCGCGGCGGTTGCAGCAAAGAACATCCACGTCGCCGGCCATCGCCGAAACCGGCGGCGCGCGGTCGATCATGTTCCGCATCGCCGGCGCGAACAACCGGAGTCCCGCGCCCGGCGCCCGCAACGCCGCCGCCGCCAGCCGATTCGGCAGCCCGGCGACCACCCGCAGGTCGCAAGACTCGGCGAGGGGGGGCGTCAACGCCTCGGCGGCGAGGCCCGCGTGGCAGCCTCGAAACCCGACCGCCAGCTTGTCGCCGTGCCGTCCGCTCGAAATCAACAGGGTCCAGTCGTCCGGCCGATCGGCGACCCTTAAGCAATGATGCGTGATTCGGCGTCGATCGAGCAACTCCACGACCACGCGGCCGACCGGGTCGTTCTCGGCGCCCAGCGCGCTGACGAGGGTTCCGCCCAGGGCGGCGGCGAAGCCCGCGCCCATGCCTCCCAGGTCGTCGGTCCAGCTTTCGGCCCGCAAGTTGCGGACGCCTTCTGGAACGGAGGCCAGCGGTTGTTCCAGGTCGACGACGCCTCGCGGCCCCGACCAGTCGTCGGGGAGCGCGATGGAGAGGGTCGTTCCGGTCGGGTCGACGAGTTCGAGCCGATCTCCCTCGCCGAACCTCGGCCGTCCCTCGACGCTCTGATCGAGAGGAGGCCCGCCGCCGCGATCGAGAAGCGGACGGTCGACGCGAACCACGCGGTCGAGATAGGCGGGGCCGAAGACCTGGACGCGCGCGTTCATGACGGTGTTCCTCCCCTGCCCGACCGGCCCGGGCCCGACTGGAAAAGCATCGGTGTTCAGGCCGTCGGTCGCTTGAGTATAGTAAGTGCTGGAAGCCTCGCTGGAATTCAATGCCTTGCGTTTGCTTGGGGAGAACTGGGTTGACGGTGGAACTCGAATCGGAATCGGACGTGGAATCGCTCGACCATCCCGTGGACAACGCGCCGGTGCGCTCGATGGTTCATCGAGAGCTGACGGTCGAAGGTTATTCGCGCGCCGCCGTGCAAACCTACTGGCGCGTGCCCGAGTTGAAGATCGGTTTCGACCTGGGGGCCCAGCCCTGGTCGTTCATGACGACCCCCAACTGGTTCGTCTCGCATTCGCATCTCGACCATATCGCCGCGTTGCCGGTGCTGGTCGCCCGCCGTCGGATGATGAAGATGACGCCGCCGACGATCTATCTGCCGACCGAGTCGGTCGACGCCGTGCATCAACTCCTGCGCGCGTACCAGCGGCTCGACCGGGGCCGGATGAACGTCGAGCTGGTCGGCCTTGAGCCGGGCGTCGAGGTGCCGCTCTCGCGCGAGCTGGTCGTGCAGACGTTCCCGACCAGGCACACGATCCCGTCGATGGGCTTCCTGGTCTGGGAGCGCCGCAAGAAGCTCAAGCCCGAGTTCCGCGAGCTGACCGGCGAGCAGATCCGCGACGTCCGCCTGTCGGGCGTCGAGGTCTCGTCTGAAGTCAGGATTCCCAAGGTCGCCTACATGGGGGACACGGCGCCAGCGGGCCTCGATCTCACCCCCGACGTCTACCGGGCGCAGATCCTGATCCTGGAAATGACGTTCGTCGCGCCCGGCGAGCGCGCGTCGGTGATCCACAAGTTCGGCCACACGCACCTGGACGACCTGATCGCCCGGGCGGACCGGTTCGAGAACGAGGTGATCGTCGCCTCCCACTTCAGCACGAGGCTCCACCCCGACCAGATCCTCCGCATCGTCGACCGCCGCCTGCCCGACTCGTTGCGGGGAAGGATGAAGATCTGGTTGTAGGAGTCCGTCCCAGACGCCCCCACCTCGGGAGGGGGACGAAGGCCGGGCCGGCTTCCGCCGCCTGCCCGGCCGACGCCCCGCCTTCCCCTCATGCGCGTACGAGGCCGAGCATGCTTGATCCTGCCGTTCATGTCGACCGCGACCATGTCCTGGGGCCGCCCGACGCCGAGATGACCCTGGTCGAATACGGCAGCTATGCGTGCCCTCGCTGTCACGCGGTTCATGAGGTCGTCGAGGGGTTGCGAAGTCGGTTCGGCGACCGGATGCGATACGTGTTTCGGCACCTGCCCGTCGCCGAGAGCGAAGGGGCGGCCCGCGCCGCCGAGCTGGCGGAGTACGCGGACCGGACGACCGGACGTTTCTGGGAAGTCCACGAAGCGCTCATGGAACAGGGACCGACGTTCTCGGAGGGGGACTTCGAGCGGATCGCGGCGGACTTCGACCTGCCGCCGAGCGCCGCCGCGCAGGAGCCCGCGCTCGCGGCGGCCCGGGCGCGGGTCCGCCAGGGCGTCGAGGGCGCGCGACGAAGCGGCGTGAGGGCGACGCCGGCCTTCTTCATCAACGGCCGTCGCTATGCGGGCGCCTGGGATCAAAGCTCGCTGGCCGACGCGATGCTCGGCTCACTCGGCCATCGCATCCAGGCCGCCGCATTCGAGTTCGTTCACTGGGGACCGTCGTCGGGTTTGCTCCTGGGGCTGGCGACGCTGCTCGCGCTGGTGCTCAGCAACTCGCCCCTCGGATCGGCGTTCGCGGCGTGGTGGGAGACCCCCGTGGGATTCCTGTGGGGGACGAGCGCGTTCACGCATTCGCTGGTCCACTGGGCCAACCACGGGCTCCTGACGGTTTTCTTCTTCGTCGTCGGGC
This sequence comes from uncultured Isosphaeraceae bacterium, assembly GCA_937907405.1. Lineage (GTDB taxonomy): Bacteria > Planctomycetota > Planctomycetia > Isosphaerales > Isosphaeraceae > Paludisphaera. Next base: position 7,592 of record CALCIC010000185.1, read on the forward strand.
TCGAAATCAAGCGTGAATTCACCGTCGGCCACCTGTCCACGTTCCGAACGGGCGCGCTCCCGGTGATCGCCGCATTGGGGGGGATCCTCCTGCCGGCGGCCATCTTCGCCTCGATCGCGCCGCCGGAGTCAAGGCACGGATGGGGCATTCCGATCGGGACCGACACGGCCTTCGCGGTCGCGCTGATCGTGTTCCTCGGCGCCCGCGTCCCCGTGGAATTGCGCGTGTTCCTGACCGCGGCGGTCATCATCGACGACATCGTGGCGATCCTGGTCATCGCACTGTTCTACACGAGCGCGATCCACGTGGGCTATTTGATCGCCGGAGGCGCGGCGACCCTATGGCTGGTCGTCCTCAACCGGATCGGCGTGTACCGCACCCTGCCCTACGTGGTCTGCGGCCTCGCCCTCTGGTTCTTCCTCCACGAGTCCGGACTGCACGCCACCTTGGCGGGCGTGATCCTGGCCGTGCTCATCCCCACGCGTCCGCCGGCGAACCTGAGCGCGCTGCTGGCGCAGGCGGCGACGGTCATCCACCTGGAAGACAGTCATACCGGCGAGGCGATGCGGTCGGGGCCCTCCGAGCCGGCCCTGCACCTCCTGGATACGATCCACGCCCGCATCGAGTCGCCCGCCGACAAACTCCTCCGTTCCGCTGAGCCGTGGTCGAGCTATGTGGTGCTGCCGATCTTCGCGCTGGCGAACGCGGGAGTCGCCTGGTCGCTCGGCGCGTTCGAGGGGCAGGCGCGATTGATGTCCGCGATCACGCTGGGGCTGGTCGTCGGGAAGCCGGTCGGCATCGTGCTGGCTGCATGGCTCGCCGTACTCACCGGCGTCGCCGTCAAGCCGGACGCGTATTCGTGGCGTCAGTTGTGCGGCGCCGGCGCGCTCGGCGGCATCGGGTTCACGATGTCCCTGTTCATCGCGGGCGTGGCCTTCCCGGACCAGGCGGAGTACGCGGCCGCCAAGATCGCCATCTTCCTGGCTTCGTTGACCGCCGGAGCGTTGGGCTCGCTGATCCTCTGGCCGAAAGCCGCGGCGAACGACGAGGAAGAGGAAGCGGTCGCCGATCGTTTCGACTAGCGCGGCCTTCGGCGCCGAGTCGCACCGTCGATCACAGCCACGCCCAGACCGCCGAATCGTCGAGCTTCACGCGGTACGGATGCACGTCGTGGCCGCGAGTGGTCGTGCACCGTCCGTCGCGGTGGCGGAACCGCCAGCGGTGGAGCGGGCAGAGCAGCTCGCCGTCCTCAACCCATCCCGAGCCGAGCGAGCCCCCGGCGTGCGGGCAGTGATCCGAGATCACGACGACGGAGTCGCCGTCGCGGATGACCGCGAGCCGCGCGCCGGCCGCCTCGATCGTCCGGCCTCGGCCGTTGGGAACCTCGTCGATCCGGCAAAGATAAACCCATTCGGGCATCGTTCAGGCTTTCGAGAGAATCGAACCGAGGTCGAGTCAAGACGGACGCCAAGCCGAGACGCGCGGCGGTGAAAACCACTCGCGTGCGGTTTCGCGCCCGGATTTCACCTGCCTAGGACTTGCGTCCGAGGCGCGGGCCTCAGTAGATTCTAGGGAGTCTTGGGTCGACTCCCAAGGGCGGGGCGTCGTTGGGGAAGGAATTCGGGCGTGACATGGAACCCTCATGAGGCACTTCCGGCGTGGTCGCGGATCGTCGCATTCGTGATTCGGGCTATCGGTCCGTGCCTGCTGGCGACGGCTTCGGGCTGCGGGGCGGGGACGAGCGGGTCGCCCGATCTGGTCTGGGGGATTCACGGGACGAAGGACGGCTGGATTCACAAGCCTCGGGTGGCGGCGTTCGACGGCGACGATCACTTGTACCTGGCCGATCTGACCGATCGAATCCAGGTCTTCGACCGCGACGGCGGGTTTTTGCGAAGCTGGCGGACGCCCGACTTCAACGTCGACGGACCGAGCGGGCTGACGATCGACCGCGAGGGGCGGCTGCTGGTGGCCGACACCCATTTCTACCGGGTCCTGGTTTATCGTCCGACCGGCGAATTGCTGTTCCAGATCGGCGACGGCGTGCAGGGGACGGAGCCCGGGCGGTTCGGCTACCCGACCGACGTGGTGATCGACAAGGCGGGGAATTTCTACGTCGCCGAGTACGGCGACAACGACCGCATCCAGGTGTTCTCGCCCGAGGGCGAATGGCTGCGGCAATGGGGAGGCCACGGCTACGAACCGGGGGAGTTCCTCAGGCCCCGGGCGATGGCGATCGACGACCGCGACCGGATTTACGTGGCCGACAGTTGCAACCATCGCATTCAGGTTTTCGACGTCGAGGGCCGGTTGCTGCGGATTTGGGGGACGCGCGGCAAGAAGCTCGGCGAGATGAGCTATCCGTACGATGTGTCGCTGGGGCCGGACGACGCGCTGTACGTCTGCGAGTACGGCAACAGCCGGGTCCAGAAGTTCACCCGCGACGGCAAGCCGCTGGCGGTCTGGGGGTCGTCGGGGCGCGGGCCGGGGGAGTTGTACAACCCCTGGGCCCTGGCCGTGGATTCGCAAGGCGAGGTTTCGGTGGTCGATTCGAACAACCACCGCGTGCAACGGTTCCGGCTCTGACGCGGCTTCTGGGGTTTGACGAGGATGCTGGGCAACGTCTCGATCACCTTTGGGCAGCCCTGGTGGCTGATCTTGATCCCGCTGATTCTGCCGCCGCTCGTCTGGATGAGCTACGGCAGCCTCTCGGGCCTGGGCGCGTTCCGCCGCGCCCTGGCGATCGCGCTCCGCGCGGCGGTCGTCACGTTGATCGTGCTGGCCCTGGCCGAGACGCAGACCGTCCGCCGCTCGGACCGGCTGACGACGATGTTTCTGATCGACGTCTCGCAGAGCGTCCCTCGCGAGCAGCAGAAGGCGGCGCTCGACTACGTCGCCGAGGCTTCGAAGAAGCGTCGGAAGGACGACCTGGCCGGCGTGATCGTCTTCGGCAAGGGGCCGCGCGTGGAGGTCCCCCCCGCCCCCAGCGAGCTGAACCTGATGGGGGTCGAGAGCACCATCGACGCCGAGAACACCGACCTGGCCGCCGCCTTGAAACTGGCCCTGGCGACGTTCCCCGAGGACACCGCGCGGCGGATCGTGATCCTCTCCGACGGCAATGAGAACCGGGGGAACCTGCTCGAACAGGCTCTGGCGGCCAAGTCGCTGGGCGTTCAGGTCGACGTCCTGCCGATCGACTACCGATACGACCGCGAGGTCCTGGTTGAGAAGGTGTCGATCCCTCCCGACGTGAAGAAGGGGGAGACGGTCAACATCAACGTCGTGATCCGGGCCAGCGAGCCGACCAGCGGCACGCTCCAGGTGTTTCAGAAGGCCGACAACTACCGGGCGCCGGCGGCCGGCAACGAGAAGCCCTCGCCGATCGAGCTGCAGCGCGGGCTCAACGTGTTCACGCTCAAGCAGTTGATCACCGAGCCGAATTTCTACACGTTCACCGCCGAGTTCGTCCCCGACCAGGACGGCGGCGACCGCCGGGCGATCAACAACGTCGCCGAGGGCTTCACGCACGCCAGGGGCAAGGCGCAGGCGCTGTTGATCGAGGGGACGGCGGGGGAGCACGCCGAGTTGGTCGCGGCGCTTCGGGAGAAGGAGATCGAGGTCAAGACGCTGGTCGCGCCTCGGCTCGACGGCACGGGGAGCGTCGGCGGCGATCCGCTCCCCACCGACGTCGCGCAGCTTCAGCCCTACGACTGCGTGATCCTGGCGAACGTCCCCAAGGAGTCGTTCACCGACGGCCAGGCCCAGCTTCTGGCCTCGAACTGCCACGAGATGGGCGCGGGGCTGATCATGCTGGGAGGCCGCGACAGCTTCGGCGCCGGCGGCTGGATGAACACCCCCGTCGAGAAGGCGCTGCCGGTCGACATGCAGATCAAGGCGATGAAGGTCCAGGGGCTGGGGGCGATGGTCCTGATCATGCACGCCAGCGAGATCCCCGAGGGGAACTACTGGCAGAAGGTCGTCGCCAAGGCCGCCATCAACGCGCTCTCCAGCTACGACTACGCCGGGATGCTCCACTGGGAAGGGGAGGAGGCCTGGCTGTTCAGCCTGCGGACGATCGGCAACGGCCGCCCGTCGATGCTCCGGGCGATCGACCGCATGACCCCCGGCGACATGCCCGACTTCGATCCTTCGCTGGTCAAGGCGATGAACGGCCTGAACGCGATCCGAGACGCGATGACCAAGCACATCGTCGTCATCAGCGACGGCGACCCCACGCCGCCGACCCCCCGCGTCCTCAATCAACTGGCCCAGAGCAAGATCACCGTGACCGCCGTGCTGACCGCCGCGCACGGCAACGACCTCGCCGCGACTCAGCGGATGCAGAACCTCGCCCGCCGGACCAAGGGACGGTTCTACAACGTCACCAACCCCAGGGCGCTGCCTCGGATCTATCAGAAGGAGGCGCGGACGATCTCGCGGCCCTTGATCTTCGAGCGGGAGGCCCCGTGGGCGCCCCGGCTCCAAAGCCCGATCACCGAGCCCGTCATGGGGCTGGCCGACGAATTGCCGGGGATCACCGGGCTGGTGTTGACCAGTCCCAAGGAGAACGAACTGGTCGAGATCCCGATCGTCTCGCCGCTCCCCTCCGGGCAGGTGAACCCGGTGCTGGCCCACTGGACCTACGGCCTGGGCCGGTCGCTGGCGTTCACGTCCGACGCCGGCCGGCGGTGGGCCAAGGCCTGGCCCGACTGGGCGAGCTACGCCGCGTTCTGGTCGCAGGTCGTGCGGTGGACGATGCGTCCGGCCCAGCAAGGGAACGTCGCCTTGACGGTTCGCCGCGAGGACGGCCGGATCAAGGTCGTGGTCGACGCGCTCGACAAGGACGACCAGTTCCTCAACTTCCTCCGAATCCAGGGGAACGTGATCGACCCGGACCTCAAGGCGTCGCCGCTGGAGCTGTCCCAGACGGCCCCGGGACGCTACGAGGCGACGATCGAGAACGGCTGCATGCAATTCCTGCCCGGTCAGCACAAGATCGGCCCCAGAATCCATTTCCAGCGCCGCGACTGGCAGATCTGCGACACCGACATCCTCGGCCAGCGCTCCGTGGCCGCGCCGCTCAAACCCGGCGGCCTGCTCTTCTTCAACGGTCTGCTGCCGCACGGCACGCCGCACAACTCCTCGGAAAAACGCCGCCGCGCCCTGCAGTTCCACTACGCGCCGGCCGATGCCGCGCAGAATCCTGACAGCGAGGAGCGGCTCAAGCACTTCGGCAGCGAAGGCAAGGACGTGACCTGCTGAAGGCG
>CALCIC010000186.1 GCA_937907405.1 uncultured Isosphaeraceae bacterium
CAGGCCCGGATGAACCCCCACTTCCTGTTCAACGCGCTGAACTCCATCGCCGCGCTGGCCGCGATCTCGCCCCGGGACGTCCCGCCCGCCGTCGCGCGGCTCGGCAAATTCCTCCGCGGCAGCCTGGAGCAGCACGACCGGGCCACGCTGCCGCTGCGGGAGGAACTCGCCGTCGTGGCCGCCTACCTGGAGATCGAGTCGCTCCGGTTCGGCGACCGCCTGCGCGTCGTCTCCGACGTGGCCGACGAACTGCTCGCGCATCCCGTCCCGCCGTTCTCGATCCAGCCGCTCGCCGAGAACGCCGTGCGCCACGGCCTCCAGCCGCTGCGCGGCAGGGGCACGGTCACGGTCCGGGTCCGGTCGGACGGTGGGTCGATGATCGTTCAGGTCGAGGACGACGGGGTCGGGCCCGGTGCGGCCTTGACTCTGGCGGACAGGTTCGGATCGGAGCCACACGCGCTGTCCCTCCTCGGGCGTCGGCTCGAGGCCCTCTACGGCAAGGGCAAGGGCCGGTTCCTCCAGGTCCGTCCGCGAGACGGCGGCGGGACGGTCGCGGAGCTGCGCATCCCCCTCGAACGCGATCGTTCCGGGGAAGCGTCCTGATGCGGGCCGTGATCGTGGAGGACGAGCCCCTGGCGCTGCGCTACCTCGGGTCGACGCTGGAGGGGACCGGCCGCGTCCGCGTCGTCGGCGAGGCGGGAGACGGGGCCTCCGGCCTGAAGCTCTGTCGGGAACTGGCCCCGGACGTCGCCTTCCTCGACATCGAACTGGGCGGCTCCGACGGGCTGACCCTGGCGTCGCGGCTGTTGGCGCTGCCTTGTCCTCCCCTGGTGGTCTTCGTGACCGGATACTCCGGGCACGCCGTCGACGCCTTCCGCGTCGAGGCCGTGGATTATGTGCTCAAGCCCTTCGACGCGGACCAGATCCTGGAATCCGTCCGGCGGCTGGAGCAGCGGCTCGCCGAGCGGGGCGGCCTCCAGGACGATGCTGGAGAGCCCGCGGGCCGCGTCGCGGTGCGCGACCCGTCCGACGGGGTCCTCCGCCTGATCCCCGGATCCGAAATCGCGGCCCTCGTCCGCAGGAAGCGGCGGACCTGGGTGGTGACGATGCTGGGCTCGCATCCGACCCACGAGCCGCTCGCGTCCGTGAAGGGGCGGCTCGACGAAAAGACTTTCCTCCAGATCTCCCGCGACGCCGTCGTCAACCTCGAGCACATCGCCGAGGTCCGCCGGCTCGGCGACCGTCATTACGAGGTCGTGCTCCGCGACGCCGCGCGGACCACGGTCGAGACGTCGAGGAGCGGCGCCTCGCTCCTCGGCGAGAGGCTCCGGCCCTCCTGAGCGGGCCGTCCCGGCGTTCGATTCGGCCGTTCGGACGACCGATTCGGCCGTTCGGACGATCCGGGGGCTCTCGCGCGCCGTCCGACGGTATTGTTCCGCAGCGGGCCGCGGCGGATCACCTCCGGCCCACGCCCGCGAAGGAGCGTTGTGCATGTGGATCGTGAAGCTCGCCCTGAGACGGCCCTACACCTTCGTCGTCCTCTCCCTGCTCATCGCCGTGCTGAGCGTCGTGGCGGTCTTGCGGATGCCGGTCGACGTCTTCCCCGAGATCGACATCCCCGTCGTCACGGTCGTCTGGCAGTATCCGGGCACGTCGCCTTCCGAGATGGAGTCCCGCATCGTCACGGTGAGCGAGCGCGCGATGACCACTACGGTCAACGACATCGAGCACATCGAGAGCCAGTCGCTCACGGGCGTCGGGCTGATCAAGGTCTTCTTCCACCCGGGGGCCAAGATCGAGGCCGCCGTCGCCCAGGTCACCGCCGTCAGCGGCACGATCCTCAAGATGATGCCGCCGGGGATCACGGCGCCTCTGATCATCCGTTACAGCGCGTCCAACGTGCCGATCCTCCAGCTCGGCCTGAGCAGCCCCGAACTCTCCGAGCAGGAGCTCTTCGACCTGGGCCAGAACTTCATCCGGACGCAGCTCGCCACCGTCCAGGGGGCCCAGATCCCCCCGCCGCTGGGGGGGAAGCCCCGCCAGATCATGGTGGACCTCGACCTCCAGGCGCTGCACGCGCACCGGCTCTCGCCCGCCGACGTCAGCGACGCCGTCAACGCCCAGAACCTCATCCTGCCGGCCGGCGGCGCCAAGATGGGCGAACGCGACTACCTGGTCCGGCTCAACAGCAGCCCGGACGCCGTCGAGCTGCTCAACGACCTGCCGATCAAGAAGGAGGGGGACTCGACGCTCATGATCCGCGACGTCGCCAACGTCCGCGACGGCTACGCCGTCCAGACGAACGTCGTCGTCAAGGACGGTCTGCGCGGGAGCCTCCTGACGGTCCTCAAGTCGGGAGGGGCCTCGACGCTCGACATCGTGGCGCGGATCCGGGAGACGCTCCCGAAGGTCCTGGAGGGCCTCCCGGACTCGTTGCGGGTCGACTACCTGCTCGACCAGTCGGTGTTCGTTCGTGCGGCGGTCGAGGGCGTGGTCGTGGAGGCGGCGATCGCCGCGGGGTTGACGGCGATGATGATCCTCCTGTTCCTGGGGAGCTGGAGGAGCACGCTCGTGGTCGTGACCTCCATCCCTCTGTCGCTCTGCGTGTCGATCCTCGTGCTGGCGGGGATGGGGCAGTCCATCAACACGATGACCCTGGGGGGCATGGCGCTGGCGGTGGGCATCCTCGTCGACGACGCGACGGTCGAGATCGAGAACATCCACCGCAACCTGCACCTCGGCAAGCCGCTCCGCCTGGCGATCCTGGACGGGGCCCAGCAGATCGCGACCCCGGCGTTCGTCGCCACGCTCGCCATCTGCATCGTCTTCCTGCCGATCTTCTTCCTCTCCGGCGCCGCCAGGTCGCTCTTCAGCCCGATGGCGCTCGCGGTCGTCTCGGCCATGATGGCCTCCTACTTCCTCTCGCGGACGCTCGTCCCCACGCTGGTCAACCACCTGCTGGCCGCCGAGGTCGACATGTACCGCGACCCCCACGGCGAGGCGGCGGCCCACGGGGGAGGGATCTTCTGGGCCGTCCACCGCGCCTTCAACCGCGTCTTCGAAAGATTCCTCTCGGCCTATGCGTGGCTGCTCGCCTGGGCCCTCGACAACCGGCTCATCGTGGCGGGCGGGTTCGCGGCGGCCTGCGGCTTCGGCGTCAGCCTCGTCGGCCAGCTCGGCCAGGACTTCTTCCCGAAGGTGGACGCGGGCCAGATCCGCCTGCACGTCCGCGCCCCGGCCGGCACCCGGATCGAGCGGACCGAGGAATACTTCAACGAGGTCGAGCGGGAGGTCCGCGGGATCATCCCGGCCGAGGAACTGGAGACGGTCCTCAGCAACATCGGCCTGCCCCCGAACGGGATCAACCTGACCTTCGGCGACTCCGCCACGGTGGGGACGTCGGACGGCGAGATCCTGATCGCGCTCAAGGAAGGGCACGCCCCGACGGAGGAATACGTACGGAAGATTCGCTCGGGGCTCGCTCGTTCGCACCCCGAGTTGACGGTCTTCTTCCAGTCGGCGGACATCGTCAGCCAGATCCTCAACTTCGGCCTCGCCGCCCCGATCGACGTGCAGGTCGTCGGCCGCGACAAGGCCGCGAACCTGAAGGCCGCCCGCGAGGTCGAGCGGGCGCTCCGACTGATTCCCGGCGCCGTGGACGTCCACCTGCACCAGGTCGTCGACTCGCCCGAGATCCGCATCGACGTCGACCGGACGCGGGCCCGGCAGTTCGCGCTGACCCAGCGCGACGTCGCGAGCGGCATGCTGGTCTCGCTCAGCTCCAGCGGCCAGGTCGCGCCCAACTTCTGGCTCAACCCGAAGAACGGCGTAAGCTACCCGGTGGCCGTCCAGACGCCGCAGTTCCGCGTCGACTCGATGGACGATCTCGACAACACGCCCGTCGTCGGGCCGGGGGGCGGCCGCCAGCCGCAGTTGATGGCGAACCTCGCGGCCGTCTCGCGCGGCGGCGGCGCGGCCGTGGTCAACCACTACAACATCCAGCCGGTCTTCGACGTGCTGGCCAACGTCGAGGGCCGCGACCTGGGCGGCGTCGCGGCCGACCTGGAGGAGGCGCTCGGGCCGATCCGGGCGAAGCTCCCCAAGGGGACGACGCTCGTCGTGCGCGGCCAGGTCGACAGCATGGCCGCCTCCTTCCGGGGGCTCGGGGCCGGGATGCTGTTCGCCATCCTCCTGGTGTACCTGCTCATGGTGGTGAACTTCCAGTCGTGGCTCGACCCGTTCATCATCCTCTTCGCCCTTCCCGGCGCCCTGTCGGGGATCGTGCTGATGCTCTTTGCGACCGACACCACGCTGAGCGTGCCGTCCCTGATGGGCTCGATCATGTGCATCGGCGTGGCGACGGCGAACAGCATCCTGATGGTCACCTTCGCCAACGACCGGCGGGCCGAGGGGGATACGGCGCTGGAGGCCGCGCTCGCGGCGGGCCGCACCCGACTCCGGCCGGTCCTGATGACGGCCGCCGCGATGATCATCGGCATGCTCCCCATGTCGCTCGGCCTGGGCGAGGGGGGCGAGCAGAACGCGCCGCTGGGACGGGCCGTGATCGGGGGGCTGGGGGTTGCGACGATCGCCACCCTGTTCCTCGTGCCCGTCGTCTACAGTCTGCTGCGGCGCAAGCCGCCTCGTCCCGAGTTGGAGGATTGAACGATGACGACGACCGTCCTGCCCGAAGCCCGCCTCGAACAGTCGGACGGCCCACGGCGCCGAACGCGGCGGCCCTGGCTGGCGATCCCGCTCGGCGGGGTCGCGGCCGCCGCCCTGGCGGGCGTGGTCGCCCTGGGGATGGTCCCCCGTCAGAGCCGACAGGCGGAGCTGGCCGAGGCGGCCCGCGAGATTCGGAGCCTGGTCGAAACGCCGAGGGTCAAGGTCGTCCGCCCGACGCGCGGGACGAAACCGCTCAGCCTCCGGCTGCCGGCCGACCTCCTGCCGAATCGGGAGAGCCCGCTGCACGCGCGGGCCAAGGGCTACCTCAAGCGGGTCCTGGTCGACATCGGCGACCGCGTCGAGCAGGGCCAGTTGCTCGCCGAGATCGAGGCCCCCGAGATGGACGGGGAGCTTGAAAGGGCGCGTGCGACGGTCTACCAGGCGTCGGCGGACCTGAAGCTGGCCGTCGCTCGTAGAGAATTGGCCGCGATCAACCTGAGGCGGTCCGAGGCCCTGGTCCAGCGGAACGCCGCCTCCGTTCAGGACCTCGACGAGGCGAAGGCGGCCCAGCAGGTCGCCGACGCCACCGTCCTGTCTGCCGACGCGACCCTCGCCGCCCGCAAGGCCGAGGTCCACCGCCTGGAGGACCTGAATTCGTTCCTCCGCGTCGTCGCGCCCTTCGCCGGGACGATTACGGCCCGGGGATTCGACCCCGGGGCCCTGGTGGCCGCGGAGGGGTCGGGCCAGGCGCCCCTGTTCCGGATCGCCCAGGACGACGTCCTCCGCGTGGTGGCGACCGTTCCGCAGGCCCATCTGGCCGCGGTGCGGCTCGGGCAGGACGTGAAGGTCCTGGCCAGGGAGTTCCCCGGCAAGGAGTTCGTGGGCCGCGTGTCCCGCACCGCCCGGGCGGTAGACCCCGCCACGCGCACCCTGCGCACCGAGATCGACCTGCCGAACAAGGACGGGGCGCTCTACGCGGGCATGTTCGTCGAGGCCGAGTTCGCGAGGGCCGGCGGCGCCCCCCTCACCGTGACCGCCAACGCGGTCGCGACCGGGCCCGAAGGGACGCGCGTCGTCGTCGTCGACCGGTCGGGCATGGTGCGCTGGCGGCCGATCGTGATCCGTCGCGACCTGGGGTCGCGGATCGAGGTCGGCGGGGGGCTCGAAGGCGACGAGTCGATCATCGAGAATCCTCCCTCGGGCCTCGCCGACGGGGCCCGGGTCGAAGTCGTCGCGCCGAGCGCAGGCAAGGAGCCCGCCCCGGCCAAGGCCAACTCCTGAGTGGACGTCATGCAAGATTTGCGAGGACCATGCGATGAGTCGAAACATCGAGGCTCCGACCGGCGCCGAGTCGTCCACGGCCTGGGGAGACCTGGGCGTTATGGTCGGGATGTTGGCCGCATGGCTGATCATGACCCGTTGGATCCTCCCGGCCATGGGCTTCCCGAGTTGCGCGGACGGCGGTTGCGGGGCGCAGGCCGTTGAAGGATTGCATTCGCCCGCCTCGGCGTCGGGGCCGATCATCCCCGACGCCATTCACGTTCAAGGAGACGACCAGCGATGAGCCAGGCGGAGAGAGATCGTCGCGCGGCGCATGTCGGGTCGCGCATCAAGGTCGCGAGCGAGGGAATCGAGATGGCGAACGATGACGTCTGCGTTGGAGGGGGTGAGAAGGCGCCGTGGACGAGGCGACTCGGCGGAGCTTCCGTCTGGGGAGTGGTCTTCCTCTCGGCGGTGGTCGTGAGCTGGACGATGCTGAAGGGCGCCTACTACAGGACGGCGACGTCCGAACCGCCCGCGTCGGCCGTCGGATGGCGGACGGACTTCGCCGCGGCGCTCGCCGAGTCCGCCTCCAGCGGGGCGCCGTTGCTCCTGGACTTCGGCGCCGCGTGGTGCCCCCCGTGCCGCGTGATGGAGCACGAAGTCTGGCCGGACGGGGAGGTGGGCGCGGCCGTCGAGGGCCGCTTCATCCCGGTCCGCCTGGACGTCGACGACCCGAAGGCCGGGGCGCTCGCGGGCCGTTACGGCGTCGAAGGGATCCCGGCGATCTTCGTCGTCGACGGCTCGGGCCGCGTGCTGCGCCGGGCCGCCGGCTTCATGGCGAAAGAGGAGGTGATCGCGTTCCTGGACGGTCGGGAAGGGGGCCCGGCGGGGGGCGAATAGCCTCTCGACGCCGTCGTTGGGGCGGGGCCGAACCGCCCCGTTCGGACGGTCGCCGATCACTCAAACGCGCCGACGTCGCGGCCACGGCGGTCCGACTCCTCGCCGGCATCGGATCTGCCGCACGACGGCACGTCCAAGAGGACGAAGCAAGCGCTCAATCAGGCGGTGGTTGCGTTCCACCCGCCCGGACGTCCCTACGGCCTTCTCTTCCTCTACGCAGCGGCGGGCCACCAGCCCCGCCTCGGCCAGCATCTTCAGGTGCTTGGAGACGTTCGCCTGGTTGCGGCCGGTCTCCTCGACCACCTGGGTGACGTTCCGCTCCCCCGCCGTCAGGCTGCGGAGGATCGCCAGCCGGGTCGGGTCGGGTCGGGTCGGGTCGGCGAGCATGCGGAACTTCTCGTCCATCAGGTCGAGGAATTCGTCGGGGATCGTTGCGGACATGGGCTTGACCACATAACTTAAAATGCATATAGTTGTCCAGGCGGATACCCTGATTGTATCACGGCGATCAAGTGGGGGAGGGCCGTACGATGCGTAAAGGCGATGTTTGGCCGACCGCTGCGCCGACGTCGTCGGCGCGCTCAAGCCGCTGCTCGACGCCGCGCCGGACGTCCGAATCCATCACGTGGCGGAATTGCATGGCTGGCCGACGCTCGCGTGCTCACAGGCCGGCTCGCGTCCGAACTCGAGGACCACTGGAGTACAGATGAACGAGGTTCTCACCGCATCCACCCTGGCGTCGCTGTGGGTCTGCTTCGTGATTGCGATCGCATCCAGCAGCATCTCGATCACGGTCACCCAGACCGAGCTGTTCGCCCCATGGCGAGCATGGACCGACAAGGTCCATTACAAGCTCGGATACCTGTTCAGTTGTTTTTACTGCCTCAGCCATTGGGTGGTCTTTCTCGGCGTCGCCGTCTATCGGCCTGTTCTGGCCCACAGCGGGTATTTGGTGGTGGACTGGATCGTCTCCGCATTTTTCACCGTCACGCTCAGCACATTCGTCAGCGGCCTCATGTTTCCAGTGTTCTTGGCGGCCATGGCCAAGAAGGTGAAGGAAAAGGAGTTCAAGGATATGTTCTCCCATAAATGAAATTGGGAATCAGCAAGAGTAAAGGAAGCCGACCATGAGCCAGGATGCGACAGTCTGGCAGTCGCCCGAAGTCGCCCAAGCTTTTCTCAAGGGGGTCCGGGGAGCGTTTCCCCATGCGGCCGATCAACTCGCGATCATGTGCCAGCTCCTGCAGACGGGGCGTCCGTTCCGACGCTTCCTGGACCTCGGCTGCGGCGACGGCGTCCTCACGGCCGCGGTCCGCCGGCATTGGCCGGACGCGGAGGTCGTGTTGATCGATTTCAGCGATCCGATGCTCGATGCGGCGCGGGCTCGCTTCGGAGTGGGAACGACCATCCTGAACCGTGATTTCGCCGATTCGGATTGGGCCGACGGCCTCGGCCCGTTCGACGCGGTGGTGTCGGGATTTGCGGTCCACCACCACCCCGACGACCGGAAGCGGCGCATCTACCGCGACGTGTTTTCGCTGCTCGCGCCCGGCGGATGGTTCGTCAACATTGAGCACACCGCCTCGGCCAGCCCCCTCGGCAACCGCCTCTGGGAACAGCAGATGGTGGAGGCCCTGTACCGACGTCGTCAGCAGCAGGACCCGACGGTCTCCCGTGAGCAGGTCCATCACGAATTCACCAGCCGCCAGGAACGTGAGGCCGACATTCTGGCGCCGGTATGGGACCAGTGCGATTGGCTGCGCGCCATCGGCTTTATCGATGTGGATTGCTTCTTCAAGAGTTTCGAGCTGGCGGTTTTCGGCGGGCGCGCGCCTGCGGGGGCGTGATCCATCGGTGGGCATAAACCCTCTCGACGGCTCGGCGGCCCGAGTCGCCGCGCGCCCGGCGAGCTTTTCTTGTCACGCCTAACCCGCTCGCGACAAAGAACGGGAGTGAGGAACAATGAGCGCTTCGACGATCTCGCCGAGCGAGTTGGAGGAGATGCGGCGGCGGGGACGGCCGGTCGACCTGATCGACGTGAGGACGCCGGTCGAGTACCGGGAGGTCCACGCCGAGCCCGCCCGTCTCGTGCCCCTCGACGCGCTCGATCCGGCGGACGTCATGAACACCCGCAACGGGGCGAAGGAGGAGCCGCTGTACGTCATCTGCCGTTCGGGCGGTCGTGGTCGGCGAGCGTGCGAGCGGTTCCTTGCCGCCGGCTATTCGAGCGTCGTCAACGTCGAGGGGGGCACCCTCGCCTGGGAGCAGGCCGGGCTGCCCGTCGTGCGGGGCGCGAAAGCGATCTCGCTGGAACGGCAGGTGCGGATCGCCGCTGGCGCGCTGGTGGCGCTCGGCACGGCGCTGGGGACGTTCTTCCACCTGAGCTTCCTCGCTCTGCCTGCGTTCGTGGGGGCGGGCCTGGTCTTCGCCGGGATTACGGACACCTGCGGCATGGGGATGGCTCTCGCCCGGATGCCGTGGAACCGGGGTCAGGCGGAGGAGGCGACGTGTCTGCGCTGAGCCTGCTCCTGGGGGGGCCGATTCTCGCCGTTTCGTCGGGGCTGGACGGCGTCGGAGACGCGACGCTGCCGGGCCTGCTTTTCGGGGCCTTGATCGGCCTGTCGCTGGGCCTGACCGGTGGAGGCGGTTCGATCTTCGCCGTGCCGCTGCTGGTCTACGGCCTGGGGGTGCGGCCTCGGGAGGCGATCGGCGTCTCGCTCGCCGCCGTCGGGGCGACGGCGCTGGTCGGTTGCCTGCGACGGCTCGCCCGGGGCGAGGTCGAAATCCACACCGGCCTGATCTTCGCCGTCGCGGGCGTGCTCGGCGCCCCGGCCGGGGCCTGGCTCGGCGGCCGGACGCCGGAGGCGGTGCTGCTGGTCCTCTTCGCCGGGCTCATGGTCGTCGTCGCCGGGAGGCTGTGGGCCCAGGCCGTCGGCCGGCCGGAGGAAGCGCGGGCGATGCGGGCGGCCCTCGGCCCGACGCCCGCCGACGAGCGGGGGCCGGCGTGCCGACGCGACCCGAGCGGGCGGCTGCGCCTGACCTCCCGCTGTTTCGCCGTGCTCGTCGTCGCCGGCCTGGCGACGGGTGTGCTTTCGGGCCTCTTCGGCGTCGGCGGCGGGTTCGTCATTGTGCCGGCCCTGGTACTCGTCACCGGGATGGGCGTCCACCGGGCCGTCGCCACCTCGCTGCTGGTCATCGCGCTGGTCGGCGTCTCGGGCGTGGCCTCCCACCTCGCCGCCGGCCGGCCGCTGCCGCTGGATCTGACCGGCCTGTTCGTCCTCGGCGGCGTCGCCGGGATGGAGCTCGGCGCCCGGATCGGACGCCGGCTGGGAGGCCCCGGCCTGCTGAAACTTTTCGCCGCGGCGATGCTCGCCGTGGCCGCGTACATCGTCGCCAAAACCCTTCTCTGACGCAGGAGACCGCCATGTTCTTTCATCAACGATTCATCCCCGGCCTGGCCATTTACAGCTACATGGTCGGCGATGAGAAGACCAAGCGATGCGCGGTGATCGACCCGACCCGGGACGTGGAGGAGTTCCTGGCGATCGCCAAGCGGGAGGGCCTTCGGATCACGCACGTCCTGGAGACGCACGTCCACGCCGACTTCGTCAGCGGCTCGGCCGAGTTGAAGGCGAGGTTGGAGGATGAGGTCGAGGTCGTCGTCTCGGGGATGGGGGGCGCCGAGTGGACGCCGCCGTATGCCGACCGAGTGGTCGGCGACGGCGACGAGGTCGAACTGGGCTCGGTCCGGCTCAAGGCGGTCCACACCCCGGGGCACACTTACGAGCACGTCGCCTGGGCGCTCTACGACGACACCCGGAGCCGGGACGTCCCCTGGCTCGTCTTCACCGGCGATTTCCTGTTCGTCGGCGACGTCGGCCGCCCCGACCTGCTGGGTGAAGCCGCCCGCAAGAAGCTGGCCCACCAGTTGTACGAGAGCGTGTTCGGCGTCTTGCCGGGACTGCCCGACTTCACCGAGGGCTTCCCCGCCCACGGGGCCGGCTCGCTCTGCGGCAAGGCTCTGGGTTCGCGGAGCTCGACCAGCCTCGGCTTCGAGCGGCGGTTCAGCCCGGCTCTCCAGACGCGGGACGAGCCCGAATGGATCGCCGCTCTGCTCGAAGGGATGCCGATCGCCCCGCCTTACTTCCGCCGGATGAAGAAGATCAACGCCGAGGGGCCGAAGGTCGTGGGGCCGGAGTTGCCGGGGCAGAAGCGGTTCACGGCGAAGCAGGTGCACGAGCGGGCTTGCGAGAACTGCCTGATCGTGGACGTTCGGCCGAAGGAGGCGTTCGCCGGCGCTCACATTCCCGGATCGATCAATATTCCGCTCGGCCACAACCTGCCGACCTGGGCCGGTTGGGTCCTCCCCTACGACCGGCCGGCCCTGATCGTCCCCGACGACCCGGCCGCCGTGCCCGAGGTCGTCACGCACCTGCTCCGAGTCGGCTTCGACGACGTGCAGGGCTACCTGGAGGGCGGCCTGGCCGACTGGGAGAACCACGGCTACGAGTTTGGCCGGCTGGAAACGATTTCGGTCCACGACCTCGCGGCGCGGCTAAAGGACGACCGCCGCCTGTTCGTACTCGACGTTCGCACCGATTCCGAGTGGAACGCCGGTCACGTCGAGGGGGCGCGCCACATCCACGGCGGCACGCTGGAGGAGCGGTATGCCGAGGTGCCCCGCGACCGGCCGGTGGCGGTGGTCTGCGGCTCGGGCTACCGGGCCTCGATCGCCTCGTCGTTCCTGAAACGGGAGGGATACTGCGACGTGGCCAACGTCCTGGGCGGCATGGCCGCCTGGAAGGCCGCCGGACTGCCGACAACCAGGGATTGAGCGTCGAGACGGGCCGTTCAACATTACGGGATTGACCCCCGAGGAACCCATGCCAGCAGAGTTGCACCATCGGATTGTGATCGTCGGCGGCGGGACGGCGGGGATCACCGTCGCCGCCCACCTGGCCCGCAAGCTGAAGGAGCCCGACGTCGCCGTCATCGAGCCGTCGGCCAAGCACTACTACCAGCCGCTCTGGACTCTGGTCGGCGCCGGCGTCTTCCCGAAAACCGCCAGCGAGCGGGACGAGGCCGACTTCATCCCGAAAGGGGCGACCTGGCTCCAGGATGCCGTGACCGAGTTCCGCCCGGCCGAGAACCACGTCCTGACCCGTGGGGGCCGGGCGATTGGCTACGACTTCCTGGTCGTCGCGCCGGGCATCCAGATCGACTGGGACAAGGTCGAGGGCCTCAAGGAGGGGATCGGCTCCCACGGCGTCTGTAGCAACTACGACTACCGGACGGTGGACTACACCTGGCAGTGCCTCCGCACCTTCCGAGGCGGGACGGCGTTGTTCACCAACCCGAGCACGCCGATCAAGTGCGGCGGGGCGCCGCAGAAGATCATGTACCTGGCCGACGACCACTTCCGCGGGGCGGGCGTCCGAGATGCGTCACGGGTCGTCTTCGCCTCGGCCGCCGGATCGATCTACCACGTGCCGAGGTATGCCCGAACGCTGGAGCAAGTCATCGCCCGCAAGGGGATCGAGACCCTGTTCGAGCACGACCTGGCCGCCGTGCGGCCCGAGGCGAAGCAGGCCGTCTTCCGCCGCACTGAGACGGGCGAGGAGGTCGTCGTCCCTTACGAGATGATCCACGTCACGCCGCCGATGAGCGCTCCGGACTTTATCAAGCACAGTCCGCTGGCCGACGCCGCCGGCTGGGTGGACGTGGACAAGTTCACGCTCCGTCACGCCCGCCACCCGAACGTGTTCGGCCTGGGCGACGCCAGCAACCTGCCAACTTCGAAAACCGGGGCGGCGATCCGCAAGCAGGCCCCGGTCGTGGTCAGGAACCTGATCTCGGCCATGCGGGGCGAACCGCCCTCGGCCCGCTACGACGGCTACACATCCTGTCCGCTGGCGACGGGCTACGGCAAGCTCGTGCTGGCCGAATTCGACTACGACAAGAATCCGCTGGAGACCTTCCCGATCGACCAGTCGAGGGAGCGACGAAGCATGTATCTGCTGAAGAAGTACGGCCTGCCGGCGTT
>CALCIC010000187.1 GCA_937907405.1 uncultured Isosphaeraceae bacterium
GCGGCTCGCCGCCGCGCACCATGCATCGCGCGCGGGAGCAAGCTCCCGCACTCCACAGGTCGAACGGTCGAGGCCCAGCGGCGAACCGCGCAACCCATCAGGAGACCGCTCTAAATAGAGGAGCGAACGTCCTGGAAAATGCTGAGCCGAAGCTGATGTAGTCAGCGTCCATTTAAGACGTCGTCGGTCTCCGATTGTGGAGTGCGGCGGCTCGCCGCCGCGCACCATGCATCGCGCGCGGGAGCAAGCTCCCGCACTCCAAAGGAGGTCGAACGGCCGAGTTGCGGCGATGGGAGCAGAAGCTCATTAAGTTAGGGTCTTTTAACAGGAAGATCGGATGTTTTGTCCGGATTGCTCCAGTTGACGATAAGGCGAAACAGGGTGATTGGGCAATGTTTGCGATATCGTGGGGTATACTCAACATGGTGGATCATGGGTTGAAAGCTCCTTGACAATTCAATTGCACGCACGCTAGCTCGCTTGCGTAAGTGAAGGCCGGACGGCCGGACACGATCCGACGGCGCGAAGGCGGTCGGAGCCGAGGGGCGGAAAAGCGCGCGAAGGAACCCAATCGGCGAACCGGCTCGACCAGGGCCGGCGTCGGAAACGCGGACGAACGAACCCAAAATCGAGGTCGATCCGGATTGGCGCAACTGCCTTGAAGCCAATCGATTGAAGCTGGAGTACACGCCGAACCGTCGCACGTTTCGGCGCCAACGAACCCGATCCCTCCGCCTCGCCGCTCGCGACGGATTTCGGCGCGAAGGAACCCAATTGGCCGTGACCGACGCCCTGGCTTCGAGCGGTTCGGCGTGGGGCAACGCCAATTGGGTCCGGGCTCCTCCTCGCCCTCCCGTATGGGACAGACTCTCGTCGCACAGGCCCCGATCGCGAGTCGCTTAACGATCCTTGAGCAGCGGCGCGACGGCGGCTTTCATCTCGCGGCCGATCCGCTCGGCGAGCTTGGCGTCGAGGATGTTGCCGTGGTCCTTGTCGGGGATGATCTCGATGTCGGCGTCGCTTCCGAGTTGCTCTTGCGACTCCTTGAGGAGCTTGACCGCCCCTTCGAGGTAGAAGGTGTCGAGCGAGCCGGTGACGACGTGCAGCTTGCCGGCGAGCTTCGGCTTAAGGGTCGGCCAGTTGCGTTCGAGGACGAGCCGGACGTCGTAGGCTTCCCAGTCCTTGGCCGTCTTGGGGTCGATCACGCCCGATTTGCGGTCCCAGAGCTTGCGAGGCTGGCCGTCCAGCGCCTTGGGGCTGAAGACGGCCTCGAACGAGCTGAGCTGGCCGCCGTGGCCCAACACCTGCTCCAGCTTGCAGAAGGAGTCGTAGAACAGGAACGGCTTCGTCCCCATGCGGGCCACCGGCCGGCGCGCGCCTTCGGGGTCGCGGTAGGCGTTTTCTCCCTCTCGATAGATGTTTACGCGTTGAAAGTCGCGGAAGTCGACCGGGTCGGGGCTGGTCGACCAGACGCCGCCGAACGCGTCGGGATACGTCACCTGAAGCCAGAGGCTGCTCCAGCCCCCCGACGAATGGCCGTTGAGCAGCCGCGCGCGGGGGTCGGCGATCAGCGGGAAGTTCGCTTCGAGGTACGGGATGAACTCCTCGATCAGCGCCCTTCCGCGGGGGCCGTTGTTGGCGCTGTCGGCGAAGACGTGGTGGCCGGTCCCGCAGTCGGCGTTGAGGACGATCCGGACCATGTCGTCGGCGTAGTTCAGGCCCGGCGATTCGAGATACCGCGACGCCGAATGGTGATCGCCCCCGAAGCCCGTGATCGTGTAGACCGCCGGCAGCTTGTCGCCGGCCCTGGGGGGCGTTTTGGGAAGGATCACGGCGGCCTGATGCTTGATCGGTCGGCCGAAGAACGCCGAGAGGATCGGGCTGGGGCGCTCCGCCAGCTTGATCCTCTCGGTCTCGTGGAACGGGCGGGGGGGCACGATCTGATCGACGATCAGGCGGACCGGGGCCTCGGCCTTCGAAGGCGCCGTGAACTCGACGATCGGGCCGTACAGGTTGCCTTCGCCGGCGCCGATCTTGGCCGTGTCCTGGTTCAGCCGGACGACCGCCTGGGCGCGGTAGGCGCCGGGCTCAAGCTGGCTCAAGGGGGCGGGGAAGCCGTCGGCCCCGGCGTCGATCCGGATCGAATCGCCGGGCCGCCAGTCCTTCACGTCGCGGGCGAAGAACGGCTCGGGGTGGAACCAGTTCGGCCCGGTCCTCGGCTCGACGTTCGTCCCTTGCGGGCCGAGCATCACGTAAACCCGAGCGGAGATCGGACGGTCGTCGGCCCCTTTTTCGGGATAGGCGATCTCGAAGACGATCCCGGACGCGCCCGCGGCGGCTTTCGACTGGGCCTTCGCCGGGGTCGCCCGGGGCGAGACCTGGCCCCAGGCCGCCGCGGACCCCGCGAGACACGCCGCCAGCCAGGCGGCGCCTAAGAGAAGAGCGGGGGACGTCGAGGGCCGGAATCGGCGGCGGCGGTCGTGATCATGAATCATGGGGATCGTCTCGCTCGGGTTTCGGGAAGTCACGCGGGCCGGGGACGTCGTCGATGCGTCCTAGTTTCACCGACCGGCCGGTTCGGGGACAGGGAGCAGGGGGTGATCGACGAGGATCGACGCCGGCGACACCGGGGAGACCGGCTCGAAGGCTCGCGCGGCCAGCCGCGCCGATCCCATAACGCATTCTTTTTCGATGATGTAATAGACGTTGTACTGATCGATCATGACGTTGATCGGCGCGAAGTCGAGCCTGGCGACGTGCCGACGCCAACGGTCGTTGAACCTCTCGACGCTGGCGATCAGGTCGCGGGCGACGCCTCGACGCTGACGAGTCGAGGCGGGGGACGCGGCCCATCGCGGCGGCTCGGCCAGGCTCAAGGCCCACAGGCCGACGACCGGGGCGCGGAAGACGTCGGACCAGTCGTCGGGGCCGACCGCCGCGCGCGACCACTGGCGGAGGCGGACCTGGACCATGTCGAGCATCCCGGCCCGGTGCGCGCGGCAGCGGCCGTGCAGGCTGCTCAGGGTGAAGTCCATGTCCTGCCCTCGGCGCGCGAAGGCTGGGACGTCGAACAGGCCCATCAACTCGCGGACTTCGCGGTCGGTCGCGAGGATCGGGGACGGCTCGCCGCCGGCGTCGGGACCGCTCATGGGCGCGGTTCCGGCCGCGTCCTCATTTGCCCCGCTCCGGCGGCTGGGGCGACGTCGGCAGCGTGTTGAGGCTGCGGCGGTAATGCCAGACCTGGCGCTTGGGGCCGAGCGCCTGGGTGCGGGCCGACCAGGCCGCCGCGACGTCGCGCAGCGCCGCCTCGGGGGGCTTGCCGGCGAGGGCCTCGGCCCGGCCCTTCGACAGGTCGGCGAGGTAGGCGTCGGCCTCGGGGATTCGCAAGCCCGGCAGCACCCGCAGCCCCATCAGGCTTCGACCGACCGCATTCGACCAGAGCCGGACGTCGACGTTCGGCGCGGCGGTCGGGTCGGGGGGGCCCTTGCCCATTTGACTCGCCCGGACCGGCGCCATCGGGAAATCGTGCTCGGCGCGAAGTCGGGACGAGACGTCGGGGCTCGACAGGTAGCGAGCCAGGTCGAGCGCGGCGGCTTTCTTGCCGGCTTCCAGGCCGGCGCGGACGCCGACCAGCCAGCCGCCGCCGAACGGCAGATAGGCCGGCTGGTTCAGCGATTCGTCGGTCTCCCAGGTTTTTCGGAGCGGCTCGAAGACCCGGTCGGAGCCGGGGAGTCGGGCGACGCCGATCGCCGCGCCCCCGGGGCCCTCCCAGTCGCCGGCCTTCTCGGCGCGGTCGATGAGCAGGGCCGTCCTGCCTTCGCGGAACGCCTTCCGGGCGGCGGCCGCGTCGAACGATTCGACCCCGGGAGGGCCGACCGACTTCCAGGCGGCCACGGCCCCCAGCGCCTCGACGAACGGCGGCGCGTCGATCCGAGGGGTCATGGCGTCGGAGTCGAACAGGAACGAGTACTGGTCGCGGTGCTGTCCCAGCGCGGCCGCTCGGGAGAGGAACGTCGCGTTGGCGATCCCCTCGGCGTCCCCCCCCAACGCGGCGGCCAGGCCGAAGTCGGGCTCGCCGTCGCCGTTCCAGTCGCGGCCCTGGAAGAACCTGGCCAGGGCGTCGAGTTCAGCCCACGTCCTGGGGGCTTCGAGCGTCAGCCCTTGCTCGGCCGCCCCCTTCTTGTTGGCCTCCGACGCGAACGCGTCGCCCCGGTAGACGAGCACCAGGACCGAGCCCCCCATCGGCAGCGCGTACCGGTCGTTTCCGTACCTGGCGACCTGATCACGGAACGCCGGCGCCAGGTCGTCGTGCTTGTAAGGGTCTTCGGGCGCCTCCTCGGCCTCGTCCTTGCGGGCGTTGGGCCTCAAGGGATCGGCGACCGGCGCCGGGGGGATCACCAGGGAGTTGGGGATCACTTCAAGCAGGTCGCGATCGACGAGTTCGCCCAGCGCGTCTCCCGGGAAGACGATCAGATCCACGCCCTGGACGTCGGCGAGGTCGGCGATCGGGCTCTTGGCGATCGACAACTCGGCCTGGCGCGAGGCCGTCCACTCGCCGCGCGCGGCCGTGACGCCCGCCAGAACGGCCGGATCGCCGACGGCCCCCAGGCTCAGGCTCACCCCCGCGAAGGTCGGCGGCCCGGTCGGCTTCTCGGCCTCCGGGGCGGAGCAGCCGACGATCTGGCCGACCGTCAAGGCGATCGCCGTCCAGGAACCTCGGGCCGACCAGCCGCGACTCTCGACGCACCGTAATCCCCGCAACCGCATTCCCAGTCTCCACGTCCCAGACGATCGCCTTGACGGCCGACCGATGCGCCGCCGCTCCCCTATCCATCGTACGGATCGACGACGCTCCGGGTCAAACGCCCGGAACGACGACCCGAGGCGCAAAAAAAGAACGGGGAGGCGTCTAATTGACGCCTGGCCCCGTGCGATAAGGAGGAGTCGAGCGCGAGCGCCGAGCGAGCCGCTCTGAGTTAGTGGTCGTCGATCCCCAGCCGGTAGAGCAGCTCGTCGAACTCGTCGCGGTGCTCGTCGTCGGTCGAGTGCAGGTGCTCGGCCTCGGAGATGAACTTGAGGGTGTCGTCGCGACGGAGGCCGTAGCCCTTGAGGATCTCCTCGAACGGCTCAAGGTCGTGGGCGTAGACGAAGAGGAGCTTGTGCTCGTCGAACTGCACTTCCATCGGCCCGCCGGGGTTGAGGGCGGCCAGGCCGGTGCAGCCGTCGTTCATCAAGAGCGATTCGTAGTCGTAGAGGGTGCTCTTGAGGATCACCGTGTCCATGTGCTCGCGGTACATGTCGGAGTGCGAGCCGGGCTCGGAGTCGTGGCTCGATTCCATGACGACGTCGACCACCTCGCCCAACGGGTCGAGCAGGTCCATGAAGACGTCGAACAGGCGGTCGGCCGAGACCGAGGCGGCGAGCACCGGCATCTTGTTGCCGGACTCAGGGTCGCAGTAGACGTCGCGGCGGTAGCCCTCGCGGGGGATCACGTCCAGGCCGATCGACGGCCGAACCGCGTCGGTCAGGGAAAAGCTGCCGTAACGGCCGACCCGGAGATGGGCGTCCAGTTGTTCCTGGCTCAGGTCGTCGAAGCTCGTGCGGGGCATGCGAGTGGGATTATTGCGAAGAACACGCTCAAGAAAGCGCTGAATGAAGCTCATTGGAAAGGACCCCTCCTAAACCGCGTCGTACAAAGGGAATGTTTCGATGAACGTCCTCGGCTGCCGCGCCAAGCGGTCTCGGTGCTCGTTTCAATTCAAGCCCGAGCCAAACCGTCCCAGGAATCCGCTTGACACCGCGCCCAGAAGAGAGCCGAAACCCACCCCGGGGACGGTCGCCTTTCCGTTGGCAACACTCACTCGCCGCACAGGTTCAATATACCACGCGTGGCACGCGTTTTTCGCCCAGGCCGCCGCTCTTGCTGAAGTGTGCTCAGGGCCGTAATCGATCAGGGCGGCCCATTCGTCGCGATTCTTGCGATTCCTACGCCGGAGCCAGGCCCCGTGGTCGGAATGACTGGCATTGCAAGTTCGATGCCGACATCAGGAACCACCCTCCTCGGATCGCTCGTCCGGCCTTCTTTCATGGAAACTTGAGTCAAGTTTTGGAAAATATGAGCGCTGACCGCGAGAAGTCAACCGTACAAGAAGCTCTAGATCATTTTGTAATCCTTGCCTCGCCTCATACAAGCCCGCCGATTCAAAACTACGCGTTGCGGCGTCGGGAAACAACTTTGGAATCGAGGCGCCGCCGTCTCATGCCCCCCAGTCCAAAGATAACGCCGATTCCCTGAAAATTGTGACGACCGTCGCCAACGATCATCGACGACGTTTCCCGGACGCGTCGACTGGGGCTTCGCTCCATCGCGGCGTCCTTGTTATACTGGGGGCCGAGCCCCCGGACGAGCCGTGGGGGGGCGGCGAAGCGGTTTTCTACTCGGCTCGGCCCCCCTGGGCGGACCGTTGATCGCGAAAGGTGGTCGTTCAAATGGGTCGGGAGCGGATCGACGCATACCTGGAGGCGCATCGCGGCGATTTCGAGGAGCAACTCAAGAAGCTGCTCCGGATTCCCAGCGTCAGCGCCCAGCCCGAGCACGACGCCGACACCCGGCTCGCCGCCGAATTCGTCCGCGACGACCTCGCCGCCATGGGCCTGGACGCCCAGATCATCCCCACCAGGCGGCACCCGCTCGTCTACGCCGAATGGCTCGGGGCCAAGAACCAGCCGACGGTCCTGATCTACGGCCATTACGACGTGCAGCCCCCCGAGCCCCTGGAGCCCTGGCTCTCCCCCCCGTTCGAGCCCACCGTTCGCGACGGCAACCTCTACGCGCGCGGGGCCACCGACGACAAGGGGCAGATGTTCACCCACTTGAAGGCCGTCGAGGCCTGGCTCAAGACCGAGGGCGCGCTGCCGGTCAACGTCAAGATCCTGATCGAGGGGGAGGAGGAGATCGGCGGCGCGAACCTGGAGGCGTTCGTCGAGGAGAATCAAGCCAAGCTCGCCTGCGACTACGCGGTGATCTCCGACAGCAGCCAGTTCGCCCCCGGCGTTCCGGCCGTCACCTACGGTCTGAAAGGTCTGGCCTACTTCGAGATCCACGTTCAAGGGGCGAACCGCGACCTCCACTCGGGGACCTACGGCGGCGCCGTGGCCAACCCGCTCAACGCGTTGGCGACGATCCTCGACAGCCTGAAGGGGCTCGACGGCAAGATCGCGATCCCCGGCTTTTACGACGCGGTCAAGCCGCTGGAGGAGTGGGAGCGGGCGGAGTTCCGCAAGCTGCCGTTCTCGGAGTCCGAATTCCAGGCCGACCTCGGCGTCGGCGAGCTCGTCGGCGAGGCCGGGTACTCGACCCTGGAACGCAAGTGGGCCCGCCCCACCTGCGACGTCAACGGGATCTGGGGGGGATATGCGGGGGCCGGGCCCAAGACGGTCCTCCCTTGCAAGGCCGGCGCGAAGTTCAGCTTCCGGCTGGTTCCCGACCAGGACCCCAGGACGGTCGAGACCCTGCTTCGCAAACATCTTGAAGCGGTGACGCCGCCGGGCGTGACGGTGGATTTGCAGGTCTCGCAAGGCGCCCCGGCGGTGCTGGTGAACGTCGACAGCCCCGGCGTCCACGCCGCGTCTCGGGCGATCGAGGCCGGGTTCGGGGTCAAGCCGGTGTTCATCCGCGAGGGGGGCTCGATCCCGGTCGTCGGCCTGCTCAAGCGCAACCTGAACATCGACACCCTGCTCCTGGGATGGGGGCAGAACGACGACAACCTGCACGGGCCCAACGAGAAATTCTCGCTGGCCGACTTCCATCGAGGGATCAAATCCAGCGCCTATCTCCTTGAGGAGTTCGCCCGGCCGTCCTGACGCGTCGGTTCGACGCTTCTCGTCCGCACAGCGGCTCGACCGACTCAAGCCCAATACGCCCCGATCTTCGATTCCGATCCGCCCACGAGGCGAGGCGCCGTGAGCCCCGGTCGTTCCCCGACCTCTCAGGGCCGCCGAGGCTCGTTCTAGGAAACCGCCATGCTCGACCTGAAATTCGTCATCGCCAACCTGGATCAGGTTCGCGAGAACTGCCGCAACCGCAACGTCCCCGCCGAGGCGCTTGAGGACGTCGACCGGATCGCCGAGCTCGAAGTCGACCGCAGGCAGGTGCTCTCCGCCGTCGAGGACGTCCGCCGCCGTCAGAACGAGGTGGCCCAGTCGACCGGCAAGGAGCGCGACGCCGCCCGCCGGGCCGAGCTGATCGAGGCCGGCAAGCGGCTCAAGACCGACGTCGCCGACCAGGAGGAGCAGCTCCGCCGGCTCGACGACGAGATCAAGCAAAGGCTCAGGCGGATCCCCAACCTGACCCACCCCGACGCCCCCGTCGGCCGGACCGAGGACGACAGCGTCGAGGTCAAGAAGGTCGGCGTCCCCCGCGTCTTCGACTTCCCGGTCAAGGACCACGTCGAGCTCGGCAAGTCCCTCGACCTGATCGACTTCGAGACCGGCGGCAAGGTCGCCGGCGCCGGGTTCTACTTCCTCAAGAACGACGCCGTCCTCCTCGACCTGGCGCTCCAGCAGTTCGCGATCCGAAAATTGATCGATCGCGGATTCACGCCCATCACCACCCCCGACCTGGCCCGTAATAGTATCTTGGAGGGGGTCGGCTTCACCCCTCGGGGAGAGGAGACCCAGGTCTACTCGATCGAGGACAGCGACCTCAGCCTCGTCGGCACCGCGGAGATCACGCTCGGAGGAATGCACGCCGACGAGCTGCTCGACGAGGCGGACCTGCCGATCAAGTACGTCGGCCTGTCGCACTGCTTCCGGACCGAGGCGGGCGCCGCCGGTCGGGCGAGCCGGGGGCTGTACCGCGTCCACCAGTTCACCAAGGTCGAGATGTTCGCGTTCTCGACCCCGGAACAATCGGACCAGATCCATCAGGAAATGCTGGCGATTGAGGAGGACATCTTCAATTCGCTCGGGATTCCGTACCTCGTGCTCGACATCGCCACCGGCGACCTGGGGGGCCCGGCCTACCGCAAGTACGACCTCGAAGCCTGGATGCCGGGGCGGGGCGAGCACGGTGAATACGGCGAGGTCACCAGCACCTCGGATTGCACCGATTACCAGGCCCGAAGGTTGAACATCCGGTATCGGCCGACCGGACAGAAGGGGACGCGGTTCGTCCACACGCTCAACGGCACGGCCGTCGCCGTCAGCCGGGCCCTGATCGCGGTGATCGAGAACTACCAGCGGGCCGACGGCCGGATCGACGTCCCCGAGGCGCTTCGCCCCTGGGTCGGCAAGGACGTCGTCGGCTGAGAGACTGTCTCAGAACGGGGAGGGCGAGGCTCCCGCCGAACCGGGATTCCTGGTGCGTCGGGTGGCACGGGTTCGTACTCGACCCCGTGTGAACAGGCCGCGGCCCGCGTTCACGGGGTCGAGTACGAACCCGTGCCACCCCGATTCAACGAACTCGTTTTCCATCTCTAGAAACGCCGGGAGAGCCCCGCCGCCGCGCGGGTGAAACGGAGGGGGTCTCATGCGGAATCCGCTGCTGGTGCCCGACCTCCGGGAATTGATCCAGGACGGCGAAGTCCTCGCGCTTCGGGAGTTCGTCTCGGACCAGCACCCTGGAAAAGTCGCCGAGCTGATCGAGGACCTGGAAGACCACGACGGCGACGCCCTGTTCGGCGTCCTTGAGCCCCGCGACCGGGCCGAGGTCCTCAGCTACCTCGATCTCGACAGCCAGAACCGGCTGGTCGAGGCGATGCCGCCGCAGGCCGCCGCCGAGCTGCTCCGGGTGATGTCGCACGACGAGCGCGCGGCGTTGGTCAACCGGCTCGACGAGGACTTCGTCGACGAGGTCCTCCCCAACCTGGCCCAGGCCGAGCGCGACGACATCCGCAGGCTGACCAGCTACGAGCCAGGGACCGCCGGCGCGGTGATGACGACCGACTACGTCACCCTCCCCCCCCACATCACCGTCCGCGAGGCCCTCGACCGGCTCCGCCACGAGGCCCCCGACCGCGAGACGATCTATTACACCTACGTCGTCGATCACACCCGCCGGCTCATCGGCTTCGTCTCGCTCAAGCGGCTGATCCTGGCGCGGCGGTCGGCCGTGATCGAAGAGATCATGCAGCAGGACGTCATCTCCGGCCGGGTCGACGAGGACCAGGAGCCGGTCGCCCGCCAGATCGAGAAATACGACCTCCTCGCCCTGCCGATCGTCGACGCCGACGACCGGATCGTCGGCATCGTCACCCACGACGACGCCATGGACATCCTCCGCCAGGAGCAGACCGAGGACATCCTCAAGTTCGGCGGCGTCTCCCCCGACCCCGAGGCCGACACCGCGCCCTACTGGCAGAGCAACGTCGTCTCCGTCGTCCGCCGCCGGATCAAATGGCTGATGCTCCTGTTCCTGGCCGAAAACCTCACGACCCCGGTGGTCCAGCATTTCCAGTGGACGATGGAGGACGAGCAGGTCCCCGCCCTGTTCCTGTTCATGTCCCTTTTGACCGGCACCGGCGGCAACGCCGGCAGCCAGACCGTCGGCACCGTCATCCGGGGCCTGGCGCTGGGGGAGATCAAGCTCTCGCACGCGCTCCACGTGGTCGCCCGCGAGTGGCTGACCGGCTTCTGCCTCGGCCTGGCCCTGGGCACGACCGGCTTCTTCTACATCCACTACTGGCGGGGGCAGCCCTGGGGGGTCTCGGGGGTGGTCGGCCTCTCGCTGTTCGGCGTCTGCATGTGGTCCAACGTCATCGGCTCGATCGTGCCGCTGGCCGCCAGCCGGGTCGGCATCGATCCCGCCGTGGTCTCCGCCCCGTTCATCAGCACGCTGGTCGACGCCACCGGCATGGTGATTTACTTCAGCATCGCCATTATGCTGCTGGGACTGACGCGCTGAATTGATGACGGTTCAAGCACGCAAGGAGACCGACGACATGGTTGCTCAACCCTATCGCGCGGCGGTCATCGGTCGAACGGGGAGAGGCGACTACGGCCACGGCCTCGACCTCGCACTCCTGGACCAGCCCAAATTGCAGGTCGTCGCCGTCGCCGACGACAACCCCGAGGGCCGCGCCAGGGGGGCGAAGCGGCTGCACGTCGATAAGACCTACGGCGATTACCGAGAAATGCTCCAACGAGAGCGGCCCCAGCTCGTGGTGGTCGGCCCGCGCTGGCTCGACCCCCACAAGGACATGATCCTGGCGTGCGCCGAGAACGGCGTCCGAGGCGTCTTCTGCGAGAAGCCGATGGCCCCCGACCTGGCCTCGTGCGACGCGATCGTCGACGCCTGCGACCGCACCCACATGAAGCTCGCCATGGCCTTCCAGACCCGCTACAGCCCGCGATACGAGCGCGTCAAGGCGCTGATCGCCGAGGGGGCGATCGGCGAGGTCCTGGAACTCCGGGGCCGCGGCAAGGAGGACCGCCGAGGGGGAGGCGAGGACCTGATGGTCCTGGGGGTCCACATCCTCGACCTCTGCCGCGACCTGCTCGGCGAGCCCGACTGGTGCTTCGCCCGGGTCTCGGAACAGGGGAAGCCGGCGGGGCCGACCCACGTCCGCGAAGGCGCCGAGGGGATCGGCCCGCTCGCAGGCGACCGAATCGACGCGATGTTCGGCTTCAAGGACGCGGCGGCCGTCGCCCACTTCGCCTCGTCCCGACCGAAGCAGCCGGGCAAGCGGTTCGGCCTGATGATCTGCGGGTCGACCGGCTGCATCCAGATGGAGACCGGCTGGGCGCCGCCGGCCTTCATCCTCAAAGACCCCGCGTGGACCACCGCCGGCGGTTCGGCCTGGACGCCGATCACCGCGCCGAACGAACCGGCCGACGTGAAGAACGACCTTGGCGAGGGCAACCGGGCCATCGTCGCCGACCTGATCCACGCCGTCGAGACCGATACGCAGCCGCGAACCGACGTCCGGGCCGGGCGGGCGACGATCGAGATGGTCCTCGCCTGCTACGCCTCACAGGCGCGGGGAGGAGTCGTCCCCCTGCCGCTCGCCGACCGCGCCTCCCACCCGCTCCGACCCCGGTAGCGGGAGGGGGCCGAGAAGGCGGGGCGATCGACTCGCCGCCGCCTCCTCCTCCGTCGCGTCGATCGGTCGGTCAGGCGCTTTCCTTCTTCCGCTCGGGCTTCGCGGGGGGGATGGGGACGGCGGGGGCGTCGAACAGGTTCTTCTCCTTGCGGACGATCTCGCCGGTGACCATGTACTTGCCCTTGTCCTTGGCGGGACGGTCGGGCAGCTCGAACATGATGTCGAGCATGATCTCCTCGACGATCGAGCGGAGGCCGCGGGCGCCGGTGTCCTTGGCCTTGGCCATCTTGGCGATCTCGAAGAGGGCGTCGGGGGTGAACTCGACGTCGGCGCCCTCCATGTCGAAGAGCCGCTTGTACTGCTTCACCAGGGCGTTGCGAGGCTCGGTCATGATCTGCACCAGGGCGCTCTCGTCGAGCGGCATCAGCGGGCAGAGGACCGGCAGGCGGCCGATGAACTCGGGGATCAGGCCGAATTCGAGGAGGTCGTCGGACGTGGCCTTGCTCAGCAGCTCGCCCAGGTCGGTGTGCTGCTCGGTCTGGGTCTGGCTGCCGAAGCCGATCGTCTTGCGGCCGACCCGGCGGGCGATGATGTTCTCGAGGCCGACGAACGTGCCGCCGCAGATGAACAGGATGTTGCTGGTGTCCATCTGGATGTACTGCTGCTCGGGGTGCTTGCGCCCCCCCTGGGGGGGGACGTTGGCGACGGTCCCCTCAAGCATCTTCAGGAGGGCCTGCTGGACCCCCTCGCCCGAGACGTCGCGGGTGATCGAGACGTTGTGGGTCGTCTTGCCGATCTTGTCGATCT